>JAITNZ010000079.1 GCA_031290205.1 Spirochaetaceae bacterium | reverse complement strand
CAGCTTGATAAGCGCTCCCCGCTCCCGAAATTGGCTCTTTCAGAGGCTTACTTGATGTCGGGCAGATTAGAAGAGGCGCGCCTCTATGCCGAAGATTGCGAGAGGATCACCAACCACTCATGGATGATAAACTTTGGCATTGACCCTGCTCAATTTAAAAAGGAGCTTCATGATATTCTGTATCAGAGCTATCGCGGTCTCTATAATCAGGAAAAATTAACCGCGCATGGAACAATAAAAGATACTGTTATTTCTTATAAAAATATGGCAGGCTTTTATTTTAAGTATCAGGTGCATAAAAAACTATACGAAAAGTATACCCTTGAAAGTGCGGGAACATATTCTATTGATACCATGGGAAGTCAGTATCTGGATGCGCTGCTTAACTACTATAGCGCATTTGGCGATTACGCGGATAGGGCAGGAATATATCTTGAAAAATCTGAACAATACGAATTGGGAAAAATCCCCGCATCGCGGAGCGCCTATTTGTTTGAAAGAGGCAAACTCTTTCACGATGAAGATTTACTTGCAAACGCCCTGTTAGCTTTTGATAAGCTTTGGGAACGTGATATGATTGCCGAAGCCAATGTTGAGTTATATACGATTGCGAAAAACAGGGGACAGCATGAACTAAAATATACCATTGCCGAATCTTTATATCTATTAAACCCGGGCGCTCTAAGGCAGGCGGACATTAAACTTCCCGTTCAATTTGTCATTAACGCGGGAAGCGTTGCGGCGAATGAAAAAATTAATAAAATTGAGAAAAAAATTTTAAAAGCTGGTTTTGAAGCGCCTTCCGCAAAGAGTGGTTTTCAATGCCGCCTAACACTGATCATAGAACTAACGGAAACAGGTGAAGCTCGGTGTTCTCTTGTCGATAGAACTAGCGGATCTGAGCTTGTCAGAACAAGTATCACACTCGAATCATTCTCCGGCGAAGCGCTTGCCCGTTTTGCAAATGAGGCGGCGGACGCCGTATTTAGAACGCGGTAGACTAGCGAGGTAAAAAAAATGGGCGCAATATTTATAGAGAATACAAAACGTTACGGCTATGATTTTATCGAAGGCGCATTCCTGCCGGAGGGGAAAGACGAATACTATATCCGCAATACACAGGCGGCAAGCCTGTTTTCCGCCGCGGGGAGTACGGATGCCGAAGCACGCTGGCTTGGAAGGTACCGCCATCTGAGTGATGATGAAATAAAAACTCTCGAAGATAATCATAATATGTGCGATAACTGGAATGATGTTCTGGTTACCAATTGTTTCGAGCCTTCTCTGATTCGCGGGAATTCTTTTTCCGGACTCGTGCGAATAGGGGACGTCCAGAATGGGCTGTTGAAGTTTCACGATTTTATTCTTCACGCGGGAATTACAGAAAGCACGATTATCGCCTGCGATATAGGAGATAACTGCGCTATCCACAAATGCGGGTATATATCACATTATATCATAGGGAACAATGTGATACTCTATATGAATAACGAAATGGATACGACAAATCATAGCAAGGCGGGTGTTGGTATCGTAAAAGATGGTGAAGACGAAGCTGTGCGGGTATGGATCGACCCGATTAACGAAGCCGGCGGGCGCAGTATACTTCCCTTCATCGATATGATATGTGCCGATGCTTACCTTTGGGCAACGAACCGCGATGACGCAAAATTGATGAGCGTCTTCAAGGATATTACTCAAAATACAAGCGACTCGAAAAGAGGTTGCTATGGTATTATAGGGCATAACACGGTTATAAAACATTGCCTTATAATAAAAGATATGAATGTAGGTGAATACGCGTATATTAAAGGGGCGAATAAATTAAAAAATATCACGATTAAATCTTCTGAAAACGCGACATCCCAAATTGGTGAAGGCGTCGAAATCGTGAATGGCATTATCGGTTACGGATGCCACATATTTTACGGATGTAAAGCGGTGCGTTTTGTGCTTGGAAACAATAGCAACCTAAAATATGGGGCGCGGCTTATCAACTCAATACTTGGGGATAATTCAACTATCTCCTGTTGTGAAGTTTTGAATAACCTCGTATTCCCCGCCCATGAACAACATCATAACAATTCGTTTTTGATTGCAAGTTTAGTCATGGGGCAATCAAATCTGGCGGCGGGGGCTACCGTCGGCTCTAACCATAACAGCAGGGCAAACGACGGTGAAATTATCGCGGGGCGCGGTTTTTGGCCAGGGCTCTCGAGCGCGTTAAAGCATAACAGTAAATTCGCCAGCTTCTGCCTAATTAGCAAGGGGAACTACCCCGCGGAACTCTGCATCGAACTACCGTTTGCCCTAGTAACAACCAACGCCGATAATACCAGGCGCGAAATTATGCCCGCCTACTGGTGGATGTATAATATGTATGCGCTTGAACGCAATAATTGGAAATACAAAACGCGCGACAATCGCCAGATGCCCGTTCAGTTTTATGAAAAAGAATACCTCGCGCCGGATACCGTATTTGAAATCATCCGCGCTATTTCGCTGATAGAACAGTGGACAAAAAAAAGCGAGGGCATCGAAGTCTACGCCCCCCCCTATCTTCTTGAAAGGACAAAACAAGCGATACGGATTATTAAAAGCCGCGAGGCACTTAAAGCATACCGCGAGATGCTCACCTTTTACGCAGTCAAGACGCTGTGCCTTAGGCACTTTCAGCCTTGCGTTCACCATGAAATAGGTGTTCAGGAAAGAGCAGGCACTTCCGGTGCCTTCAGTCTTGCCTTTAATGCTTTCCAAAAAACAAACGAGGAGGAAATATCCATCAAGTGGGAAAATCTTGGGGGGCAGCTTGTTCCCGAATATAAGGTGAGCGTGTTGAAGGATAAAATACGAGACGGGCAATTAAAAACATGGGAAGAAATTCATAATGAGTATGCTCGTTTACAGAGTGAATATCCTTATGATAAGGCGCTAAACGCTCTGCAAGTTCTTCGTTTTTTGAGCGGCGCAACGAACACGCTTATTGGCTATGAACAATGGCTTACGTTCGTCGATGAGGCAATTCGTATATGCGCGTATATCGAGGGACAAGTCTATATTACAAAGCGTAAAGATTATGACGACCCGTTCCGCAATATCACCTATAAAAATGACGCGGAGCGGGATGCCGTTATCGGCAAACTTGAAAACAATTCTTTTATTCTGTCCGTCCGCGAAGAATGCAAACAAACAATCGCGATGCTGGAAGGGGCAAAAAGCTTGACAGCTAAATTCTCTACCCAAAATTTCTAGTGTCTCGTCACTATATCAATAGTGTGTGTAGACAAAAAGAAATTTTAACCGCGAAGTCGAAGAAGTCGAAAAAGGAAAGAAATACATATAGATTGCATATACCGCCTTGATATTCTGGTAGAGAAAGACAAATTAATCCGCCACAGGCGGTTTCAACGGGTGCAACTTTATATAATATGTAATTTCGGGCAAAAAACAGACTTTATATGGCTTTTTTGACATAATCTTCCCATAAACCGCTCTCTTCCTTAGCCCTGAGGGACAAAAGGTACTGGGCGCTTGTCCGTGAATGTATGCTGCTTGCGGGCGAAGGCGCGGCAAACTGGGCGCTCGAGGCGCGCCTTGCCTTCCCGTTCATAGGGCAGGAGACCGAGAACATCCCCGAAAAGATCCCCGACTCCTATGCGGGCGCCTACCAGCTTCGCCGCAGCATGAGGCCACGCATCCTAACGGCAAAACCCGCCCTCCACCAGGGGCTTGGGCTCGATATTTATACGCAGGTAACAAGCCCCCTCCGGCGCTACACCGACCTGCTTGCCCACCAGCAGATTCGGGCGTCTCTTCGGGCTGAGGCGCCGCTCGGCGAGGACGAGCTGCTCGCGCGGCTTGCCGCGTCGGAGCGGGCGGCAATTGCCGTTCAGCGTGCCGAGCGCGATTCCCGCGCCCACTGGACGGCGGTCTACCTTGCCGGGAAGGAAGGCATGACGCAAGAAGGCATCATCATGGACAAGCGCGGACCGCATGCCGTTGTGCTGATACCAGCGCTTGGCATGGAAACGCAGACGGCGCTCCCCCGCGGCGCAGAGCCCGACCCGAACGATGCTGTAACCCTCAAACTTTCATCCGTCCGCATTCCCGAATGTGAAACACGCTGGGTTTTGTGTTAGTTGAATTTGGAACTGCTGGGGCATCTGCCGGGTGCAACTTTATATAATATGTAATTTCGGGCAAAAAACAGACTTTAAAGGTACTGGGCGCTTGTCACATCCCATTGCATACCTGCCTGTTTGCAGCGCCTTTGCAGTACCGATTTGTTGCCGCTTTCAATTGCCCCGCTGCCTATCGGGTATCCGGCTTTTTTGTACCCGCCACAATCAATTTTGTTGATATTGTTCGTAATATATGTGTATGGATTCACCAGCCCGTCAGAATATGTTTTGTTTTTGTATTTCTGTAATTCGGATAGCGCCTGCCCTCCCTCGCTTTTTTTTAACAATCCCGCAATACCTTCCGCCCACGGAACATATTGCGCAGCGTCGTTCTTAAATATATATTTTCCGAAGCTGTATATGTTTTCTTTCAGATGAAAAAAATCAAGTATCTGTACCGCGTCGGGAAATATTTCATCGCACAT
The DNA here is from genome assembly GCA_031290205.1 of Spirochaetaceae bacterium. GTDB lineage: Bacteria > Spirochaetota > Spirochaetia > Treponematales > Breznakiellaceae > JAITXS01. Next base: position 651 of record JAITNZ010000079.1, on the reverse strand, counting down.
ATTTCGTATCCATGTCGCCCCGTCGCTTATCACTACCGTCCTCTTATATTCTCCGTATCCGTTACGCACGGCGCACTCAAATACATATTTTTTAAATTCCTCAGCGCTGCCCAATAATGACACATACTCTTTTTTTAATCCGCCTCAGGCGGTTTCAGCCTTGCCCTTGGTAAGAGAAGGGCGATTCGTTCACTTGGGGTTTAATTCCCCGCCCTAAAGGGCGGGGATTTTTTATTAGATCATGTGTCACCCCGTCTTTCCTCAAACGCATATTGTCACTCGAAAATATCACTGCCAGTTTGTTCTCCCTCCATGTCGAATCGTTCTTGTCTTTCTTTCGTGTGTGCCGCCCCGTCCTATGTATAAAACACCCTCTTTATCATGTGTATACGCCATATTAACCATGTTTCCGTATGCTTCCGCCGCCCTCTTCGTATCTGCCTCATATACGCTCTTCCCCACATGATAGGTGACTTTTCTGATATGATCATCCGTTATTTTGATTCCGAATTTCGCTTCGCTTATCTTTTCGGCGCTCTTGAACGATGTCTGGTTCTGTCCCCAGAACGCCGTTTCCACCATCATCTTTTTTGTCATCTTGAACGGCAGTTTATCTGTGCCCAAATATTCGTCAAGCGGTATTACCAGTTT
>JAITNZ010000008.1 GCA_031290205.1 Spirochaetaceae bacterium | reverse complement strand
CCGCACACCCCCCCCCCCCCCCCCCCCCCCCCCCCCCCCCCCCCCCCCCCCCCCCCCGCGCCAGAAAAAAAATGAAAATCGTCGCCGCCGATCCTGCCGGTAACATTACGCTCATTGTTCTTGATGCGCAAGAGTGGACGCAGGCTGAGCGTGAAAGCGCTGCGATAAAACTTCTTGCGAACCAAGAGTTGAAAGCGGAGCAGGTTGGCTTTGTCAAAAAACCTGAGTGCAGCCCGCAAAACGGCGGGGGGCTTTGGCGGCTTGATATGGCAGGGGGGGAGTTTTGCGGCAACGCGGCGCGGGCGTTCGGTTTTTATGCCGCCTGCGAGGAAGGGGCGCACGGCAGCGGCGCTATTAGCATCGAGATGAGCGGTGCGCCCCGCCCCCTTACCGTGAGCTACGATATTGCCGAAAGCAGCACGGACCACGGCGAAGCGCGGGGCACGGCGTCTGTGGCGATGCCGCTTCCCCTTGGGCGCATACTCCTCCCGTATCGGGGCGCCGCGCGGGCGCTCTACCTGTTTGACGGCATCCATCATGTTATTATGGAAGATACGCCGCAGAAGGAAGAAGCTTTTGCCGCTTTGCGAGCGCTTGCCGAAGAGCAAGCGGGCACAAGCAGCGCTTTCGGCGTCCTCTTCTATGATGAAGCGCGCGCCCTTCTTACGCCGCTGGTATCTGTGCGTGCGCTGAACACGCTGATATTTGAAAGCTGCTGCGGCTCGGGCGCGGCAGCTTTTGCCTGCGAGCAGTTTCTCGATCTTGAGGAGGGCGAACACAGCGTTACGGTCAAACAGCCCGGCGGCATCATCGAAGCCGCCGTCACGAAAAGCTGCGGCAACATCGTATCCCTTTCGATAGGCGGTTCGGTGATGCTTCACCAGCTCCCCTCTCAGCATCCCCGTCCGCAAGGGCAGAGGGAGAAGGCTTTCTCGGGCGGCGCGTAACGCGCTTACGCGCATTCTACTGTTGGGCTTCCCCTGATTTTAGTAATTTTTATATACTAATAGCATATAAAGTGAACAAGCGCTCTTCTCTTACCACGGGCAAGGCTGAAAGTGCCTGCGGCTCTTCAATCAATCTCCGCAATCATCGTAACAGGCGCGCTGTCTATGCCCTCGATGAGGAGCGGGAGTGCAAAAACTTTTACGATAGTGCGGGGATTAAGTGAGCTCATGTTGACATCTTCGATGGCGCAGATAAAGTGCCCCTTTTGTCCGCCGAGGAGGGCGCGGTGGGCGGCTTGCCCGTCGGCGTCATCGCTAAAAGAGCCTATGGAAACAAAGTCAACCGCAACGGCTGCCAGCGATGGATAATTCGAGATGAGGTATTCGGCACATGCCGCGCTGATTGCCGGTCCTTCACGCTCATAGCGTGAGGGCGCCTCCGTGCGGTAGCGGGAGAAACCGGTCCTCAGCATCAATAAATCGGCGCGGGCTATAGCAGCGGCGTGCGGCACAAGATCCTCGGCATATATTTTTTCGCAAAAACTTTTGGGAATATCCAGCAAAAGCGGGTGTTCAAAAATAAAGCGCTCAAGATCTAACTGACTAATCCTGAGCCCTCCCGCGATAAAATGATTCGGCGCATCGTAATGGGTGCCGATATGATTGAACAGTGTAATGAGGCAGGTATTTGCCGCATCCCCGCACTCAATCCGGCTGCGCCTTTCAATCGTCGTCTGAGGGCTGCCATGCCAAGCGGGAACATTTTCGGTGATGGGGTAGGAGATTAGTGTGTACATATAGAATAAACCTCAAACTGAAGAAGGGGTATGGGGTTTAGGGTATGGGGTATGGGGGAAGATAACACTCTGCAATCATTTTTCATTCCTAACTCTTTCCTTTTCATTCTCTTCCTAAACTATCGCAAGGTTAAATCCAGTTACCTTACCAAACTGCCTCTCTTCCCCCTATACCCTATACCCCAAACCCTACTCCCCCCTAACCACTTTAATCACTTCAGCACCCGAATAGCGTTTTTCACTATGAACGTTTTTTGACAGTGTTGTAAAAAGCGTCATCGCCCGCTCGTAATCTTCTTGGGTGTCGATCGTTATCCTTAGTTCCGGGGATTGCCATTCTTTTGGGGCAAGCGGGCGGTGTAAGCTAAAAATGTTTCCGTCAGCATAGAGGTAGGGGCAGACGTGCTCACGCTCGGGTGCGGCGCGGGCTTCCCGTTCGGCGCGGAGCAATGCCGACGCCGCAACGGATTCGATGCCCGCTCCGTGGGGGAGCCCCGCGTAAGCGGCATAATCGGCGCCGAGCATGGCGGCTTCGTTATTGATTGTGGCGGCGGCATCGGCAAATACAAACGGATTATCTCCTGTTGCGCGAATAATGCGGGCATCATCCTGCTTGTTGAGTCCGAAATGCCGGATTGCCGAGCAGTAGCGGCTCAGCACATCCTGTTTGGAACCGGCGAAGAGCGCAAAACCCGCGCGGCGGGCGATGGGGGAAAACGCATCGAAGGAATCGTCGGGACAGGCGAGAATATACTCGTCGCAGGGAATGGAGGATAATGCTTCGAGAACGCGGAACAACACCGGCTCGCCGTCTAGCGGGAGTAGCGCTTTGCGGGGGAGCCGCGACGAATCAAGCCGCGCCTGCAATATCAATGCCGTCATTGGCGCGTCTTCCATTCCTGAATGAGGGCGTGTGCCGAGGTCTTCCATTCCGTCTTGTGCTCCCTCACCCACGCTCGGCAGACACGAAAATAACGCAAGGTATCCAGCGGACTTCTCCAGATTTTCGGTACATGAGTTGCAGTGGTAAAATTTGTTAAATTTTTTAAACTTTGTAAAAGGACCAAAAAACTCTTTATGGGTAGATGGGCGTAGAGTCCCGTCGTTTTGGTGTTGAAGTGCAAGACCGGCGATAGATTTTTGAGGAAGAAGCGCCAGTAACTTTCATCACGGCTGGTATCCTCTATTTTTTTAAGCCCCTCATGGCGTAGGTGGACAAATTGAGTGAAGCGTATCTCTTCGCCCCAGAGCCAGGCACGAAACCCGAAATCGAGGAGCTGCCAGTATTCACTCGATATATCCCTGTCGAAGCCGCCTATTTCAAGAAAGAACTGCCTATCATAGATACCCACCGCATCATAGGGATAAAATGAGGGCGCATCCTCCTTCTCGGGTAATGCCGGCATAACATCAAACATCTTTTTTACAAGGAAGGGGCTTGAGGCAGTGGGCAGCGTTTCAAACTCGGGGGTTTGAAAAATAGGCACGGTGCATAAGCGCTTGAACAGCCGCCGTTTTGCGCCTTCCTCCGCAGCTTTGTCAAAAGGTAGCAACAAGCGCTCGGCAATCTTCTCCGCGCAGCCGCCGTAAAGAAATTTCAGATCGTTCCACAGCACAAAAAAAAGCGGGCTCTTTATTTCCGATACGGCAATATTTATCTGACAGCCGACAGTGAGCGGCTCGGATAATAAAATAAATTTAACGAATGGAAATGAAGTAGAAAGCTCATCAAGATCGTAATTCTCCCGCGAGCTTTCAACCGAAACAACATAGTCGAAACCCGCTTTCCCTAATTCAGCAAAAAGCGAACGACGCGGATACCGCGCCCCCCTGTTCAGCAGGATTGCCGATAAACCAGCCACCCCCCCCCGCTCGTTTCCGCCGACAACCGTATAGGGGGGGAGGGGCTTATCGCAGAGAGATGCGGATAGTTTTTTGTTTTTGCTGCCGCTAAAAGTTGTATGTATAATATTCATCACATTTGTCACAGAAAGAGCCGTATTCACCCTCGCACTGCTTCTTATACCGCCACGCCCCTTTCGTCCATATTGAGTCCGGTGTTTCATTGAAGATATTACCCAATGTCCACGCTTCCCTTTCGGCGGCGTCTGTCTGGACGATTGCCTCCCTGCAAGAAACGACCGTCCCGTCAATCAGTATCGGCATATCACGCATAATGTGCCAGCAGGGCTGGCGTAGCACCGGACTAATATCACCCGCTCGCAAATCAGGAAGCGCCGTGCAAAAATAATCATACTTTTGCACGATAACGTGAACGTCTTGCTCCTTCCAATAACGATAAAACTTCTCTATATCATCCTCTTTCCCCTTGCACCGCAACGCCTGCACGTAGACTTTTGTTTTTTTTATCCCCCCCCCCCCTTCTTCGGAGCGCGGTTCTTGAACGAGGTGCTGCAGGGTGTGAACAAAATTAACTGCCTCCACAAATCCCTTGCCATGTATCCGCGCATACTCGGCAGGATCATTTGTATCAAGCGACACTATCCACGAGAGCGCCGAGGTATCGAGTTGCGAAAGCGCCTTCACATCATCCTCGCTCCAACCCACGCCGCAGGTTTCGATAACTAACGAGAGCGACTCGTACTCTAACACCGCCTTGATAAGCTCAATTTTTTGCGGGTGCATGGCAAGCTCACCCCAGAGCGACAGGTCGATGACCGCATCGTCCGTCCATGCCGCTATCTTCCCCACGATAATTTTGAAGCGCTCAAGCGGCATGAAATTTTTTGCTCCCCCCCCCCCCTCTGGACCATGAGGGCAGTGCGCGCACTTTTGCGGGCAGCTATTCGTTACCATAATCGGGAAAAACGCCGGCAGTGTGCGCAGGAGTTCAGGGCGTTGTAGGACAAGCGCTTGCGCAGACTGATAGCCAGCCCAGGGCAGCGCGAAACAACGCTCAATTAACAAAAGATTCCGCTTCGAATCGGCGGCAAGGTTGAGCCGGTGAGAGCGCAGGTCGACCGATGATAACTCCGTTTCAATATCAAACGAATTGATATCCTTCTGCAACACCGAAAACAGAGCATCCCGCTCCACGGGATTTTCCGCGCCTGCATTCAGCTTTTGCAAAAACACCGCCGTAGCCGGTACAAGCAATTCCGGCGCAAGACCGCCCGGCAGCCCGTCCTGATACGTGTATTCCGCCGCATAACGCCTGTGCCGCGCCTCAAGCGCGCCTGCAAGCTCCACATCGAGCAGCGGGCAATCAGCCCACGCAAAGTATATCAGGTCAAAAGCCTCACCCTCGCGGACTATTGTATCGAGCAGTTTTTTCGTATTCCACGATTCACTGCGAACGAGCGCAATCCGGTCAACGAAGGATGGCAGCAGCTTCTCATCAAAATCATCCCGCACAAGCAGCACAATCTTCGTAAGTCCCCGAAATGCCCCCGCCCGCTGCAACGCGCAGATAAAAGCATTCTTGCCGCCCGCAAGCGGCTGGAACGCGTATTCGTGGAGCGCACCCCCATAGAGCACCGCCAGCGCATTCATCTCTTTTACAGGAACATCCATATCATAGTAATATCGGCATTTTCTTAGCACACCAATAGGAATTTATCCGTAACTACTCAGGCGCCTTGCAATCTGCACCCTGATTTCACGATAAAATTAACCACAAAGTCGAAAAATGAGTAGTTACAAATTGTTCATGGCGTGGCAGGGCGCCCCAACACGAACCATGATGCACGAGTGCGGTTGGCGCTGTAGCTTACCAGCCGCCCCTCGCTCCCCCGCCGCCGGAGCGTCCGCCGCCGCCGGAAAAGCCGCCGCCGGAGAAACCGCCGCCGCCTGACGAGCCGAAGCCTCCACCTAAGAAGCCGCCGCCGGTTGAGCGGAAGCCGCCGCCTGAGCTGCCGGAGCCGCCTCCACGTCCGCCTCTGCCAAAGATGAAGAGCATCACGACAACGATGATGATGATGGGGAGAATCAACAGGTCGGCAAGACCTGAACTCGCTTTTGTGTTGTCATCAAGTTCCTTCGAGATGAGCGATTCATCGTTGAGGATGATTCCCGCCATGTTCTCGACGGCGGCATAGACGCCCTCGCCGTAAGCGCCGCGCTGGAAGGCGGGGCTAATCAGCTCGCGAATGATAAGCCCGCACTTCGCGTCGGTTAAATCGCCCTCGACGCCATAGCCGGTTTTTATCGCAATCTTTCGCTCCGCCGCGCAAATCACGAGGAGCGCCCCCGAATCCTTGTTTTTTTTTCCAAGCTTCCATTCGTCAAAGACCCGCATCGAAAATAAGTCGATGTCGTCGCCTTCCAGTGAAGGCACGGTAAGCACGGCTATCTGCGCCTCAGTTTTTTTGTCGAAATCAAGCAGGAACGCCGCCGTCCGCGCCTGTTCCGCCGCACTTAGGAGCCCCGCTTGGTCAACGAGAGGTCCTGTGAGCGCGGGCGCCTCGAGCGCACAGAGGGCGGAGAGCGCTACGAGGCTCAACATGAAGGAACAGAGGGCGCGGGAGGGGGATGGCAGCAAAAATCTCACTAGAAACTCACGGTTGGGGCGCTTGCCGCCCCTGTTTCCGCCGCGAAATAGGCTTTTTGTTCGAACCCGTTCGATTGGGCGATCCACACTTGCGGAATCTTTCGTATATATGCATTGTAATCGCGCACGACATCGTTAAAACGGTTGCGCTCCACCGCGATACGGTTTTCGGTGCCCTCAAGCTGGTCCTGCAATGCCAAAAAGTTCGCATTCGCCTTGAGTTCGGGATAATTTTCGCTTACCATAAGCAGCCGCTGCAACGCGCCGCTCAACTCAGACTGAGCCTGTTGAAAGCGCCTAAACGACTCAGGATTGTTGAGCACCTCATCGGATACTTGCAGCACTCCGCCCGCCCGCGAGCGCGCCTCGGTAACCTGTTCAAGCACCTCCGCTTCGTGCGCGGCATAGCCTTTCACCGTTGCCACAAGATTCGGGATGAGGTCGAGGCGCCGCTGATACTGATTTTCCACCTGCGCCCAGAGTCCCGAAACATTTTCGCCCTTCGACACCATCGCGTTGTAGGTCGAAGTGTAAAAGCTACACCCCCCGATAACGGCAAACACGATGACTGCCAGAACAATGAGTCCTGTTTTTATACTAATTTTCATGTCTACCAGTATACAGGAAATGCCGTTTAATGGCAATAATGCGCCTTCAGCACCTCCCGCACTTGGCTGCCCCTGCGATTTTCAATCGCAGGGACGGGCGGGGCGGGAAAGGCGCATCAGAAAACAGGCGCCCATTTCCTAAGCGAGTACGTTTCCTCGTCGGACGCATTTTCCGCCACTTAGGAAAAGCATTTACGAGTGTCGGCGAATAGCCGACTGAAGTTGCCTACCAGCGAATTTTTCTGATGAGCCTTCCCCGCGCCGCCCGCTACGTTTAGGATCATCCTCCGCAGCCCAAGCGGTGAGGGCTTTTCGGACGAACTGGGTGGGTGCTGGGTTTATCGGCAGACAGTGAAGCCTCAACGGTAAAACGCGCGGGTTAGGCGATGCGTAGCATCGAGAATTTTGAACTTCAGGAGAAGGCTTTCTCAGGCTGAACGGAATGCCCCTGTCATATAGTAAATCTTTTTTAAGGGAACGGTTTTTTCACTGTCGCTTCCCGTCTCAAAAGACCGGCTCAAAAAGATCAGAAGCCTGAATGTTCAAATTGAGAGGAACATCGCCTGCGTAACATTAACCGCGAAGGCGGCGCATTACCATTCTCGTGTCTTACATGATGCTTCGGCAATCGCGGCGGATTTCTGCTCCAGACGATTACAAACAGCCCGTTCTTTTGCGCGTAGGCAACAACAATATCCGGCGCAATGCCGCCGGATACGGCGCCTACAAGGAAGGGCGTTCATGCCTGCACATTACGGGACAATGTCAGGGGCGCCGTGGTTGCCGCTAACCGTTCCGCCGGTATGCGTAAACACCCCGCCGTATTGAGTGGTGAAAACACCGCTCCCTTTTCCCACCGGCGCGGTATTGTTCGTTATAGTGCCGAGGGACATATCAAATTTGCTATAGTTCGCCACCCCGCCGCCATTATTGTATGCCATGTTTCCGCTAATCCCGCCGCCTGACATGGTGAAGTCACAATTGCCGTTCACAAAAATGCCGCCGCCGTTTTCTGTTTTTCCGTCAAGACCGTTGTCATTGATGAGTCCGGTTCCCGTCAACGTAAATTGAGCTTTATACTCAAGAAATACACCTGCTCCTTTTCCATTGTCCGTAACACATCCCGAAATCGTTCCGCCTGACATGGTAAAGGTGCTGAGATTGCTGTTGCGATCTTGTCCGTTGATATAAACTCCCCCGCCATACCCGGCTTTGCTGTTGGTAACGGCGCCTCCCGTTATGGTAAGACTCGTATTTTCAATAAAGATGCCGCCGCCATAAAGCTCCCCCGTTGGAACGGTGTTTCCGTTTGTAAGGGTAAGCCCTGTGGCGATGGTCACATTGTTACCGGCGATATTCAATACCCGCATCGTGCCTTGCGCGTCGAGGGTGCCGCCCGCATTTCCGCCGCGCAGCACCAGCGGAGGATAAGCCCCCACGCCGCTAATGACAACCAAGCTTTTTTGGCCGGTCGCCCCTTCGCTGGCTGGTGTAAGTGTGGCGTGAATCACGATAACCGCCTTTGTGCCGCCTGAAAATTTCCCCGCGCTTTTTGCCGAGCTAATCTGAGTCAGGACACCTTTAACCGTATTTCCGCCCCCTTCGATGGCGCCTTGTGGGTCGTCATTCGGGGATATATACCACTGGACAGGCGCGTTGCTCGTGTCCACAGCTTGGGTGATAGTTACCGTCGCGCTGCCTTTGATGTTCGTGCTGCTTGAGGCGATAGCCACCGTATAGGTCTTGGTTGATGTGGAGGAGCTGTTTGCCGCAAAGCTCACGCTTACCGTTGCGGTGCCGGAAGTCACGCTTGCCCCGCTAATAGCGCCGGTGCCGGAACTAAGCGTAAAATCGACATCGCTTAAGGATAGCCCCGAGGCGCCGGTAAAGGTAACGTTAGCCGTGGTGGCGGAAGCTGCTACAGAGACCGCCGACCCTGCGGTAAGCGTTTTTCGGGTATCCACCGCCGCTGCCTGAGTGATGGCGACGGTTCCGGTGCCTTTGATGTTCGTGCTGCTCGAGGCGATGGACACGGTGTAAGACTTGGTCAATGTGGTGGACGTGTTAGCCGCAAAGCTCACGCTCACGGTCGCCGTGTTTGAGCTTACGCTTACTCCGCTAATCGTGCCGCCGGTGCTTACCGCGAAGTCGGCGGCGCTAAGAGATAGCCCCGAGGCGCCGATAAAGGTAACGTTAGCCGTAGTGGCAGCGCCTGCAACGTTGACCGCTGATCCGGGGGTAAGCGTTGCGCGGGTGTCTGTTACCGCCCCTTGAGTGATGGCGACTGTCCCGGTGCCTTTGATTTTTGTGCTGCCAGACGCGATAGATACGGTATAGGTATTGGGCATTGAGGTGGAGGCATTTGCCGCAAAACTCACGCTGACCGTCGCGGTGTTCGCGTTCACGCTTACTCCGGTAATAGTCCCGCCGCTGCTTACCTCAAAGTCGGCGTTGCCGAGGGAAAGCCCCGCCGCTCCGGTAAAGGTAGCGTTTGCCGCAGTTACAGAGAACACCACGCTGACCGCCGGTCCCGCAGCAAGCGGTGCGCGGGTGTCTGTTACCACTGCTTGAGTGATGGCGACCGTCCCCGTGCCTTTGATTTTCGTGCTGCCCGAGGCGATAGACACGGTGAACGTCTTGGTCAATGAGGTTGAGGCATTTGCCGCAAAGCTCACGCTTACCGTCGCGGTGTCAGAGGACACGTTTACCCCGGTAATAGTCCCGCCGCTTGTTACCTCAAAGTCGGCGGCGCTGAGGGAAAGCCCCGTTGCTCCGGTAAAACTAACTGATTTGCTGGTGTCAGAGGCAAGCGCAGAGACCGCTGGTCCTGCGGCAAGCGTTTTGCGGGTGTCGGTCCCGCCGCCGCCTGTAGCCGCTTGGGTGATGACGACCGTCCCGGTGCCTTTGATTTTCGTGCTGCCCGAGGCGATAGACACGGTGAACGTCTTGGTCAATGCGGGGTCCGTGTTTGCCGCAAAGTTCACACTTACCGTTGCGGTGTCAGAGGTCACTGCCACACGGTCAAGAGTCCCGCCACTTGTTACTTCAAAGTCGGCGTTGCTGAGGGAAAGCCCCGTTGCTCCGGTAAAGGTAACGTTAGCCGTGGTGGCAGAGTCAAGCGCGCTGACCGCCTGTCCTGCGTTCAGCGTTTTGCGGGTGTCTGGCACGCTGCCAGCCGCCGACTGGGTGATGGCGACGGTTCCGGTGCCTTTGATTATCGTGCTGCCCGAGTCGATGGACACGGTATAGGTCTGGGAAAATGTGGGAAACGTGTTTGCCGCAAAGCTCACGCTTACCGTTGCGGTGTTGGAGGACACGCTCACGCTGGTAATGGTCCCGCCGCTCGTTACCGCAAAGTCGGCGTTGCTGAGGGAAAGCCCTGTTGCACCGGTAAAGGTAACTGATTTGCCTGTATCAGAAGCCGCCGCAGAGACTGCTGGTCCCGCATTCAGCGTTGTGCGGGTATCTGTCCCGCCTGCCGCCTCGTGGGTGATGGCGACGGTTTCGGTGCCTACGATTTTAGTGCTACAGGAGGCGATAGACACGGTATAAGTCTTGGAAAGTATGGGGTCCGTGTTTGGCGCAAATGTTACGCTTATCGTTACGGTGTCAGAGCTCACGCTTACCAGGATAATAGTCCCGCCGCTTGTTACCTCAAAGTCGGCGGACTTAAGGGAAAGCCCCGTTGCGCCGGTAAAGGTAACTTTAGCTGAGCTGTCAGCGGCTGCCGCAGAGACATCTGGTCCTGCGATAAGCGTCGTGCGCGGGTCCTTATTAGCATCATCGTTTTTTTTCCCGCTATTTGCATCAACAGCATCCACACCGGAAACATTACACATAGTAATCCCACAAAAACACGAAATACAAAACATTATTATAACAAAGCGTTTAGCCATGTTGTTTACCTCTCTTAAAGAAAATTATAGACAAACAGTAATGTAATAAAATTTTATAGAAAAGTAAAATGGGACTTTCTCGGTCTCTCGGTCGGCTGTAAATGCTTTGCTGTCCGGCAGAAAACGTAGCGCCTAGCCGGGGGCAGTTGGGGGAAGGCTTTCTTGGTCAGCGCGGAACGCGCTTACGCTCATACGTTGCCGCCATGCTCCTTGCCGCGCGTTTTACTGTTGGGCTTCATTATTAGGCGTAAACGTAACACGTACCCAATTCGTCGAAAAGCCCTCACGCACTTGGGCTGTAGGGAAATTTGCTGACGTAGACGGTCGGGCGGGGGAGGTTTGCCGAAAAAATTTGCCAAAATAAACTACGCAGAAATAAAATCCCAAGCTACTGCTTGGGATGGAGAAAAAACTACGCAACAAATGCCGCCGTAGGCGAGGGCGTCTGTTTTTCGGTAAGCCTCCCCCGCCCGACCGTGCCCCGCGATTAAAATCGCGGGGGGTAGCACAAGTGCGGGAGGTGCTGTAGGTAGCTTGTTGAACCAGAAAAAATATGCTAATCTCTTCGTTATTATGAGTGATTGTTTGTTTTGTAAAATAGCGCGGGGAGAGATTCCTTCAAAAAAGATTTTTGAAGATGATGAAATGTTTGCATTTCATGATATTGCTCCGAAGGCGCCGGTACATTTTTTGGTAATCCCCAAAAAGCATATCGAAAACTGTATGGAAGTGGAAGCTGGAGATACGGCTTTGCTGGGAAGGCTTCTTCACAGGGCGGCGGCATTGGCTAAGGAGCAGGGCATGGAAGAGCGCGGAGGGCGTTTTGTCATCAACTGTAAAGAGGATGGAGGGCAAACGGTGGATCACCTGCATTTGCATGTCTTAGGCGGACGCCCGCTCGGCTGGCCCCCCGGTTAAGCAAACAGATGAGTACAAGCGTTAAAAGCCTCTGTCTAGCGGCGGCTTTTTTTTCATGCAGCCTTGCCGGAATGGCACAGGAGCTTTCAGTCGCCGCGCCTGCATACAAAACCATTGCCGATATAGAAGACCCGGTAGCATTGATAGGGATGAGCATTGGGGATGTGCTTGCGATGTTCGGTCCGCCGCGGGTGGTTTATGCGTCGCGCGGCTCAGCGGAATGGCAGGATGATGTGGTGTTTGAATATGCAGGGATAGATTTTTATGTGTATAGAGACCGCGTATGGCAGGTCTCGCCTTCACGGACGGATAAAATCAGACTGGGCGATCCGCAATTGACCGTAGTTATGGTGTATGGAGAGGCGGCAATCGATAAGGGCTCCTATTTTATTACCGGAGTTCCCGAACGGGCGTGGAAAATAGAGATACGATATAATATAGATGCCAAAGGAAAAGTTTCCGCAATTTATATTTACCGTGCGGATTATTAGGAGATACTGATGACTAAAATTTGCCTATGCTTAACCGGGAAAACGATTAAGCGTGATTTAGAAATAATTGATAAATACCGCGCGTATATTGATGTCGCCGAATTACGGGTTGATTGTCTGGATGATGATGAACTCGATTCTGTCAGGCGTTTTCCCGAGCTTGCCGGATTGCCGGTAATTTTAACGGTGAGGCGGAAAGTCGACGGCGGCAATTTTATTCGGGGCGAGAGTGCGCGTATCGTGTTGCTGTCGAAGGCGCTTGCGTTTGCCCATCCCGATGCGCGGCGTAATTTTGCCTATGTTGATATAGAAGACGACCTTGATGTGCCCAGTTTGGAAGAAGTAGCGCGGGCATTTAAAACACGCATCATTCGCTCTTTTCATTGTTTTGACGACTGTCCTTCCGATATACCGTTTCTGCTATCACGAATGAAATCACTCTACCATGTTGGCGATGAAGTAGCAAAAATGGCTATCATGCCAAAAACACTGGACGATGTTTGTAAAATATTTGAAGTGTCAAAGGAGTTTAAGGGCAGGGAAAAAATAATCCTCGCGATGGGCGATAGAGGGCAGTGCACCCGCATTCTTGCTAAAAAACTCGGCTCTACCTTAACGTATACCGTCGCAAAAAACGAGGATGATTTGCATCCGGGAGCGCCGGGACAGTTTGACCCGATAGAACTCTGCGAGATGTTCCGATTCCGCGAGTTAAATGAAGAGACTACCGTCTTTGGCATTTCAGGCTACCCGCTTCAAGCAACGGGGAGTCCGCCGTTTTATAATGGTATTTTTGCTCGGGAAAAGATGAACAATGTGTATATCCGCTTCCCTTCCGATACTATCGAATCATTTCTTAAACTGGCGGATACGATACCGCTTGCCGGCGCTTCGGTAACGGTGCCGCACAAAGAATCAGTATTGCCCTATCTACACAGTTCCAGTGACGAGGTTAAATCGGTCGGCGCGTGTAATACGATAGTCCGCACTCAGGAAGGGTGGTCGGGTTACAACACGGATACGCAGGGCTTTCAAGGCTCATTACTGCATCTATTGAGGACAAAAAATCTACGCTGGAAAAAATGCACGATAATCGGCGCTGGCGGCGCCTCCCGGGCGATATGTTCTGTGGTCAGCCGCTTGAATGGTAAGGCATTGATACTTAACAGAGATGTATATCGTGCGAAACAACTGGCATCACGCTATAAATTTGAATACGCCTCTCTTGATGAAAAGGGGGCAAGGCAGGCGAAGAGTTTTTCCGATATTATCATACAAACAAGCTCGGTCGGTATGGAGCCTGCTATTGACCGGGACCCCCTCCCCCTCTACCAGTTTAGCGGGAAAGAAGTCGTTATCGACATTGTATACAAACCGTCAAAGACAAAATTTTTACAGCGTGCCATAGCAGCTGGTTGTGTGGCTATCAACGGTGAAGATATGCTCTTGAGGCAGGCGGTAGCGCAGTATAGGTATCTGTTGGGTGCTCAATGCCCTGTTCATGTTGATCCCTGATGAAAAAAACTCCCCCCTATACAATCGTATACGAAGATGAAAATATTGTTGCGGTAAATAAGGCAAGCGGCATCCCCGTCTGCGCGGACAGATGGGAGCCTTCCCAAGCAAGGCTCGACGCCATGCTGCGTGAGGATTTAGGGGCGACCATACTCCGCGTTCACCGCATTGATAAGGGCAGTTCGGGTCTCGTGGTCTTTGCGAAGAATACCGGCACCCACAAGAAGCTCTGTCTTGACTTTGAAAAACGGAATATTACAAAATCATATATTGCCGCAGTTCATGGAAAAGTAATGTGGGATGAAACAAGCTGCGACCTGCCCCTGCTTCCCGATGGTAATAAAAATCACCTCACCATCGTTGATAAATACCGGGGGAAACAAACGCTTACCCGCTTTAAGTACCTCTGCGGGACGAGCGCCATCAGCGTTCTTGCCGTTTTCCCCATGACGGGGCGGCAACACCAGATACGAGTTCATCTGGCGAAGATGGGACATCCTATTGTATGCGATGCACTATATGGAACGGCGAATCCGCTCTATCTCTCAAAAATAAAACGCTCGTGGCGCGGCGACCGCTTGGAAGAAAAACCCCTGATTACCCGTCTGGCGCTCCACAGCGAAACACTCGGCATCCATGACTACTTTACCGAGCTGCAAGAAAACAGCACAAAAGATCTGGTGCTCTCCGCGCCATTACACAAAGATATGTCCGCATTGATAAATCAAATCCGTCTGAGGAAGTGCGTAATGCCTCATAAATAAAAAATCCCCGCGGCAAGCCACGGGGTATTGAAGATTTCTCCTTGAAATCTTTGTATATGCGGGGGAACAATGGGAAAGCGGACTCTGGGACTCCGATGTCTGCCGCCCGCTCCTCAATGCCGCCTGATTTACCCAGAATTTGGAAGTGCACCCAGACCATTCACAGTACTCTTGACAAAAAAATAAAAAGCACTCAGAATAAAAATAGCAATTTTATTGGAGATGTTATGAATTTTGATACAGGGCAATATTTAATATTTCTGCCTATAGTAGCGCTAGTCTATTTTTTTATTACTAGGCGTTTTAAGAAAAATTGTCTTTCGCAAATTTTTTTACTTTCCGCTTCGTTGATTTTTTATGCCTGCTGGAATATTTCCTATCTTGTCCTGATACTGTTTTCTGTTTTTGTTACTTGGCTTTCTGGAATTTTAATTGAGAAAGTAGGTTTTTGGGGGGGGGGGGGGGGGGGGGGGGGGGGGGGGGGGGGGGGGGGGGGGTGGGGGGGGGGGTG
>JAITNZ010000223.1 GCA_031290205.1 Spirochaetaceae bacterium | reverse complement strand
AATCCGACACGAGGCGCGCGCTCCGTATTGAAATCCCATTTTATCGGCAGTGTAACTTAATTGTATCTCAAAATTCTCGATGCTGCGCATCGCCCCTTAACGCCCCCCCGGCTAAATCGGTTGCAATCCGACACGAGGCGTGCGCTCCGTATTGAAATCCCATTTTATCGGCAGTGTAACTTAATTGTATCTCAAAATTCTCGATGCTGCGCATCGCCCCTTAACGCCCCACCCCCGACTAAGCGCTACGGTTTTTGCCCAACGGTAAAGCCCTTACAGCAAAACGCGCGGTAACGGCGCCACAGGCTGCTCGGTGATTTCCCGGGTAATAGAATCAAGTTATTTATCAACACTTCCTTATGGAAAAAATGATACTCTCGCTTAAGTTGTTGACAGTGGGATACTTTCCCCTCCTCACTCTCAACTTCCGAACAGCGCCGCGACCGCGCTCTTTAAGTCTTGGACGGCGGTGCAACGGCATTGGGAAAAAACTTCTTTGAGGGTGGCTTCGTCGCCTGAGGGGCAGATGAATGTTTCGAAGCCGAGGTTCAGCGCCGTTTTGATTCTGCCGGACAGGCGGCGGACGGGCATCACTTCGCCGGCGAGGGTGAGCTCTCCTGCAATCGCCGCGCGCTGGGGGAGGGGCAGCCCCGTGCGCGCCGAATAGATGCTGGCGGCAAGACCCAGCTCGACGCCGACCTCGTTTATCCTGATGCCTCCGGCGACATTCACGTAGATGTCCTGGTCGGAAAGCCGCACGCCGAGCGTTTTTTCCAGCGTGGCGGCGACGCGGGCGACGCGGGCGTTGTCGATGCGGTCGGAGTAGACGCGGCTCATCCCGCCTTTTGCCGGCACGGTGAGCGCCTGAATCTCGACGAGGAGGGCGCGGCTTCCTTCAAGGACGGCGGCGGTGGCGATGCCCGGGGGGAGCTTTCCCTCACGGCGCACGAGGAAGAGGAGCGAGGGGTCTTCGACGGCGCAGAGCCCCCGCTCACTCATCGTGAAGATGCCGATTTCGTCGACCGACCCGAAGCGGTTTTTCGCTGCGCGGAGGAAGCGCTTGTCGGTATCGGTCTGCTCGAAGTAGAGCACGGTATCCACCATGTGCTCGAGGGTTTTAGGTCCGGCGATGACCCCTTCTTTCGTAACGTGGGCGACGAGGAAGAGGGCGGCATCGTGTTCTTTTACCCACGAGATAAGCTCGAAGGAACAATACTTCATCTGGTTGACGGTGCCGGGCGCTAAACCGGCTTCAGCGGTATAGAGGGTTTGGACGGAATCGATGATGACGACGACGGGCTTTACCGATTCGAGGATGTTTTCGATGTCAGGCAGGTTCCCCGAACAAAAGATTTCGATTTTACCAGACGAGAGGAGGAGCCTATCCGCCCTCATTTTAAGCTGCCCCGCCGATTCCTCGCCTGTTACATAGAGGACGCGCCCTTTGGTTTTGACAGAGGCTGCCGTCTGCAAGAGGAGGGTCGATTTGCCTATGCCCGGTTCCCCGCCGACGAGGATAGCCCCCCGCCGCATGATGCCCCCGCCGAGCACGCGGTCGAGCTCGCCTATACCGCTCTCGATGCGGCTCCCCTCGTCGCTGTCTACCGACGAGAGGGGGAACGATTGGGGGATTGCTTTCTCGCCCGTGCCTCCCCCGCGTCGCCCTCCCCCGCCTCGTCCTAATTCGGCGATGCTGGCGGCGGCGGTTTCGACGAGGGTGTTCCACTCGCCGCAATCGGGGCAGCGTCCCAGCCATTTCGGTTCGGTGTGCCCGCAGGAAGAGCATCGGAAGACGGGGCGCTGTTTGGACTTCATTGGCTTAGATTTCGTCTTTGCCGAGGGGGCGGGCGACAAAAACGCCGGTAGCGGATGTTTCGATAAACTTATTTTTACCGTCAGGCGTCTGCTCGTTGAATATTTGCACGATGGGGTAGCGCGGGTCTTCGGGGTTGGTATCGATTACCCGCCCCTTACGCCCGTTCGACAGCTCGACATCCTGCCCGATAGGATAGATTGAAAGCGAAAGAACGAAAGCCCGCAGGACAGACTCATCATATTGCTTGCTTTCGTTCTTCAGCAAATCGGTAATACCCTCATACGCCATGCGGGCATCGCGGTGGGGGCGGTTTTCCGTCATTGCCACGTAGGAGCCGGCAACCATGATTATCTTTGAGTAGAGCGCCGCGCGGTCTTTCGAGAGACCCCGCGGGTAGCCGCTGCCGTTTTCCCGTTCATGGTGTTCAAGCGCGGGAACGCAAACGGCGGGGGGGAAATTACAGGATTTCAGCAGCTCATAGCCGAGTTTGGGATGCATAATGAGGAGTTCTTTTTCCTTATCAGTCAGAACCGATTTTTCGCGGTAAAGCCCGGCGGGCAACTTCAACATGCCGATCTCGTGGCAGAGCGCCGCCGCGCCAAGTTCGATAAGGCGGTGATTGGGCAGTTTAAGGTGGGCGCCGATGATGATCGAGATGATAGCGCTCCAGACGCAATGCGTGGCATAATACGCTTCGTCGTCGGCGCGGACGCCGTTTTTGGGCGCTTGCAGGATATATTTGCGGTTCTCCTTAACATATTTGCAGAGCTGGCTCACCTTTTCGGCGACCATTTCAAAATTGATGCCCCCACCCCCTGTCGAAAATTTGATAAAGAGTTTTGTCGTCCACGTTTCCAACTCGTCAAGAAAAGCCCGCGCCTGCTCAATCTTGCTTTCATCATTCTGGACAAGGTTTTTGCTATAGTCGCTTTCCAGAAATTCCCGCTCAGTCCCGTTGCTCAGAACCGCCTCAAAATGCCACTCATCAAGGAGAGCGGCAATTTCTTCGGAAAAAGCCATTTCAGGCGAGAGGAGGGGGTAGCCCGCATCCAAATAGACCGTATCGGTAAAAAAACAACCGGTTTTGATATTTTTTACAGGAAATTCTTTCATTATGGCTGCTTCCCCCACTTGATGTCGCAGAAAAACGGCTTTTCCAACACGAGCAGCTCGACCAGCGGAATGTCGAACGCGGCGTTGGCGCCTGAACTCGTGCCGCCTTGAGCGGAACTGAGCATCGACCCAATCTTGGCAGGAAATTTCAGCCGCAGACGGAGGCGGGATGCCGCGATTTCTTGGGCAATATCCTCCCCATACACGGCTTTTACCAACTCAAGATAATCAGACAGACTGAGTTCCTCGCCGGTCGAAACAGGCGCCATCACGGTAGAAAGATAATCGTAGAGGGTCTCGGAGAGAGACGCGACTACCGCAGGTGCGCTTGCACGGTCAAGGTAGATGAGCGCCCGCCCCCCCTCAGCATTCTGCTCCCATGTGATGAAGCGCCGATTTGCCGTTCCCGTGCCCGCGCCCGTCTGCTCGGCGATGAGCTCGTCAATCCGCGTGATAGCAAGCTGCCCGTCGACAAGGTTGGGCGTTTTATTGACAAAAACGGCTTTTTCAATCCCGTTGAGGGCGGAAAAGCCCTTACTCAGCGCGGCGCCGTTCAGCAAGGCTTGAGAGGGAGCCCCCCCCGTCCCCGACGCGATTTTGCGTATCAACGCGGCAGTCTTAGGCTGCAACTCGGCGCTCAGCTTCAAATCGCCGTGCCCCGTCATGGTGAAAGTCCCCTCAATCTGCCCCGAACAAGCGACAAACAGCGCGCACAAACAACAGATTGCCCAAGTTCGTATGAATTTGCGCCCATTCGAGGTTGGTTTCATCAGTGGTTCGTTAAGCAAGAGGCGCCCCCTCGGCATTCCGATAAACATCCAAGTCGGAAATGCCGGAGAGTTTGAGCATGGGTTTGTCCAGAATTTCCGAGCCTGCTCGTCCGGGAAGCGGAAGCGTTCGCGGCAGATGGAAAGAATGAGAGGAAACGAGCGCGACATCCTCCTCTCCCGAGCGCGCGCAGAGTTCTACGATGTAAGGGCAGGTGCTGTCTTGCGGGCAGTGTTTCCAGTTGCCGATTTCCGAAGGGATATTGAGGTAACGGGAATGGTCGCGGACATCAATACCGGTGCTCAGCACCGCCTCGTTCCCGCCTTCCATCAGGCAGTTGTCCAAAAGCACCCGCAGGGTGTAGCCGCCGAACGCGGGCTTCTGTTCGTATTTTTTCCTGTCCGCCGTGCATATCCCCCAAAAAACATAAATCCAAAACGGGTCGCGAATCAACACATCGATATAGCTGAATCCATACTGTTTTGGAAGCGGAACCGGCGGCGGCAGTTCAGGCAGCGTTTTACTGACGCGCCGAGGGGGCTCCGTCATCGCAAAATGAGCGCTCGGCACCCGACCTTTGCCAGACCCCTGCTGATAGAAGTTTAAGCACGGCGCAAACTCAAGAAGCTCGCCGATAATCCGCGTTCTATCCCGTCCAGGCGGTATCTCGATGTCAAAACTCTTCGCCAACGACGACAGCTCCCGTGTCGAAAGCTGCTCCAAATAAGGTAAATTTATCTTAAGACTGCTCATTTTCTCGTGTTATACCCTCATCGCGCAAGCCGCATTACCATGCCGTGCCCGATTTTATTTTCATTCTACTCATTTTCTCGTGTTATACCCTCATCGCGCAAGCCGCATTACCATGCCGTGCCCGATTTTATTTTCATTCTACTCATTTTCTCGTGTTATCCTCTATCACCCAAGTCGCGCTACCATGCCATGCCCGATTTTATGTTCATTCTACTCATTTTCTCGTGTTATCCTCTATCACCCAAGCCGCATTACCATGCCGTGCCGGATTTTATGTTCATTCTGCTCATTAACTACCCCCGCCCGTCCACTCGGCGAGCGCCTGCTTGAAAGCCGCAGCGGAGGCGCTAATCAGCTTTTCGCTGACGCAGTAGGCAAAGCGTATCCAGCCTTTTTTGCCAAACCCGCTTCCGGGCACGCCCAAAATCAGGTGCTTTTTGAGCTGTTCGCTGAAGGCAAGGTCGTCCCCCTCTCCCCCGCCGCCACCCTGGGGAGGCACCTTCGCAAACATATAGAAAGCCCCCTCAGGCTCCGCATACGCAATGCCCGCCCCGTCAAGCGCTGCCTTAAAAGCATCGCGGCGCGCCGCATAGACGGCGACATCGACCGACTCATTCGTCAAACGGGCAACGCAACGCTGCATGAGCGCCGGCGCGTTCACAAAGCCGAGCACCCGCGTCGTATAGACAACGGCGTTCATAAAATCCTCGCAATCGTCCATCGCGGGGCTGGCGGCAATGTAGCCGATGCGCTCGCCGGCAAGAGACAAGCTCTTGGAATAGGAGGTCACGACCACTGAATTTTTATATATGCTGAGGACCGGCGGCACCTTCCTGCCGTCAAATACGATTTCGCGATAAGGCTCGTCGGCAATCAAATAGGGGAAACGCCCCGTTTTTTTGCCATACTCAAGCAGAATTTCGGCAAGCCTCGTGAGCGTTTCGGCACTATACACGCGCCCTGTCGGATTATGCGGCGAATTGATAAGCACGGCGGCAGTCTCGCTCGAAAGCGCCGCCTTAATGCCGGTAATGTTGAGGTCGAAATCCGCCTCAGCTTCGACCTCGACAATCTTCCCCTGATGATTCGCGACGTAAGCGCGGTATTCCATAAAGTACGGCTTGCTCACTATCACTTCGCCGCCCTTATCAAGCACCGCCTTCAAGACAGAGTTGAGCGCGCCCGCCGCGCCGACCGACATCACGATATGCGCGCCGGTAACCGGCACCTCGTGTTCGCGCGCAACCTTTCGAGCAATCGCCTCGCGGACATCGGCATACCCCGCATTCGGCATATACCCATGCATCCCGCGTGTATCTTCGCGCACCAGCTCGAGCAATGTCCGCGCAAACGCCGGCGGCGGCTCCACATCGGGATTCCCCAGCGAAAAATCAAACACCTTATCCGCGCCGTGCAGCTTCTTAAGCGCGGCGCCCTCTTCAAACATTTTCCGTATCATCGAAGACGACGCCAGCGCCGCCTTTACCTCTTTTGCTATCGCCATGATGTCATTGTAGTGCAGGGGGGAAAAAATGTCCACCAGCGCCGCCGTCACTTCAGCAATTACGAATTCAACCCCGAACCTCACGAACAGCACGAACAGAAGACGAAATGAATATGAATAATGGTGATAAACAAGGCAGAAATCGTAAGAATTGTGCGCTAATTTATTCGTTTTATTCGTGTGCATTCGCGTCCATTCGCGGACAATTTGAAAATAC
>JAITNZ010000208.1 GCA_031290205.1 Spirochaetaceae bacterium | reverse complement strand
CACAGGGGGAAGGCTTTCTCGGTCGGCGGCACAAGCGCTTACGCGCCAGTGCTCGCCGCCATGCTCCTAACCACGCACTTTGCCGTCGGCGCCCTTGCTCGTTGCGAGCCTCCGTATCTGTGTTAATCTGTGTGTATCTGTGGACATATTTTCTTGATTTTTTCTTTTATTGCGCTCGCTATAGAGGAGCATGGTATTATTTGACGGATGCTTATTTTTCATCTTGGTTCGTGTGCTTGAATTCGTAATTGCTGGCTTTGATACCCCCGCTTTGACAAACTTTGGGCATACACCATCTCCCTGTTAACCAAGCGCTTCCCAGCGTGCTGTTGCTTCCTCTATTTGGGCGTTCAATGTATGTATCTTATGCTGAATGGATTGGACCCTTTCGCCTGATGTATATACCTCTGGTTGGGATAGTTCATGCTCGGCATCGCGTTTTTCTTTTTCTAGCATTTCAATTTCCGCTATCAGCCGCTGCTCTTCTTTTTCAAGACGACGCCGGGCAGCTTCAGTTTTTTTCTGTTCCTCGCGAAATTGATGCGCGCTGTTATTTTTCAGCGGTGCCGCCGGAGCGGCATCTATCGTGCTTGATGCCGCTCCGGTTTCGTTTTCGGTTTGCACGCGCTCAATATAATAGGCATAGTTCCCGTAAAAGAGCCGGCTCCCCGCGCCGCTTTTTAATCCGCCAGTGCCTAAGGCACTTTCAGCCTTGCCCTCAGTGAGCGAAGGGCGATTTGTTCCCTTGGGTGTTAATTCCAGAGTTTTTGTCGAAAGCGCTTCCATAAACGAGCGGTCGTGGGATACGAAGATGATGGTGCCCTGCCATTTTGACAATGCTGAGAGCAGCACATCCTGTGAGTGCATATCAAGATGATTCGTCGGCTCGTCGAGGATTAAAAGATTTAACGGAAACAACAAAAGCCGCAGCAACGCCAGCCTACTTTTTTCGCCGCCGGAAAGCATATCAAGGCTCTTATAGACATCATCGCCGCGAAATAAAAACGCGCCGAGCATATCCCGCAATTTGGGAACAAGCGCCGTTTGCGCGGAGGCTTCTAAATATTCGAGGACGCTCTCGCCGCCTGCAATCGTTTCCGTCGAGTCTTGGGTGAAGTAACCCGCGCACACACCGGCTCCATAGCGGACATTGCCTGCAAAATCAGTATCCGCTCCGGCGATAATGCCCAGTAATGTCGTCTTACCCGCGCCGTTAACACCGACGACGAGCAGGCGCTCACCGGCTTCAAGCGTCAGATTAACGCCTGATAGCACCGTCCGATCCCCGAACTTTTTTTCAATTCCTTCTATAGTAAGGGCAATATTCCCGCAGTGCGGGGGCGGGGGAATCGCGATGTCAATTTTTTTTAACGATTCGGGGATTTCGATGATTTCCATCTTTTCAAGTTTTTTTATGCGCTCCTGTGCCATAGCCGCCTTGCTTGCCTTGTATCGAAAGCGGCGAATCAGATCTTCATTCTTGCGTATCTCCTCCTGCTGCGCTTTGTATGCGGCGAGCAGACTCTCCATTTCGATTGCCCTCCGTGCTAGATAATCGCTATAATTTCCCGCATAGTGGGTTAATTTACCTTGGAAGAGTTCGTATACTTCGTTGATCGTAACATCAAGGAAATAGCGGTCGTGCGATACCAGAACGAAGGCGCCTTTATAGTTTTGCAGAAAAGTTTCGAGCCATGCGCGCGCCTCTATATCAAGATAATTGGTCGGCTCATCCAAAAGAAGAATGTCCGGGTCTGCAAGCAGCACTTTAGCAAGCGCGATACGCATCTGCCAGCCGCCTGAAAATTCTTCCGTGTTCCGTTCAATATCATCCTGCTTAAATCCTAGACCGGATAGCACGATGCCAATATTTTTCTTCCGCTGGTAGTAGCCGCTTGCCTCTACTGTTTGCAGTATCGTATGCTGCTCGGCAAGCAGCGCTCTCGTGTTTGCGTCATCATCTTTTGAGTGGAGGAGGAGCGCACTTATCTCTTCAGCCTTTGCCAGCATCGACGCACTCTGTTGATATGCCGTTTCTGCTTCTTCAAAGAGCGTTTTCCCCCGATGAACGATGCCTGATTGGGGTAGATAGGAGAGCTTGCATCCCCGTTCTATAGAACGTTCACCTGCATCCGGCGCTAATTCGCCTGCAATAATTTTTAATAAGGTTGATTTACCCGAGCCGTTTGCCCCGCAGAGCGCCGTCTTACAGCCGCTTTTAAGAAAGAAGCTCCCGTTTTTGATAATATCCCTATCACCAAATGCTAATGCTAATCCGCTAAACTGAATAAAAGCCATATATAATATTATACCTCAAGAAATCGAATCGCCCTTCGCTTACCAAAGGCAGGCTGAAAGTGCCTGTGGCGCCACTGATTACATTAACCACGAACCACACAAACCACACGAACGGAGGAAGGGGTCGGTGGTATGGGGTCGGGATTTCCATAAATGTTCGTGTTGTTCGTGCCGTTCGTGGTTAATCTCCGTATTAATCAGCGTTGCCCTTAGGCGCTCAAATAAAGTTTTTTGTCTCTTTTTCAGTTTGAAATCCAGATAGACGTGCTATAGCAAAAGTGCCGAGCGAAGCGATGATTACATCGAGGAAGGCGCCTATAGAGATTAGATAGAAGGCAACCGGTTTAAGAATGAGGAAGCCGGTTTCAAAACCGCGTCCGTATCCTGAACAGAGAACCGCTAAAGCGGCGAAGGCGCCGTCTCCGGGATTACGGGCAAGAAAAAATGAGATTAAGAGCGCTTGCAAGCCTATGCTGATATAATTTTCATAGGGGATGCCCAAACTTGAATATGACTTGATGATGACAATAAACGAGATTACCGCGACCATCGCGCTTCCCGCACGTCCAAACACCGTCCATAACATGACGGCAACCGAGTTCGCCCGCCGTCGTATCCCTAAATTTTCTTTTGATTGTTGGATGAGGACGGGCAGGGTGAAGTTAATATCGCCTGAAAAAAACGCGGCGATAGCCGAACCGAGCGTCGCATAGATAATTTTCCATGGGTTTTTATTTTTTTTAATCAAAAAGAGAAACAGGGGAAGTATGATAAACGCTAGGATGACGCTAAATATCAAGAGGAGGCGCACTATTGCCATAAAAATGCCTGCATTAATAATGGTATGATATTGAATAGCCCAATAGGCGGAGAGGGCTATCATCAATAATCCTAAAATCTCCGAAAAGAACGCCGCTATATGGTAAAATACCCTCGAAAGCGAATCAACGATGGCAAGAACGGGTTTCGTATAGTTTTTATCGTAAGAAAGCCCTATTGCCATAAAGAAGGCGAATACACAGAAGGGGAACAAGTATTTCCCGTCTGAGGATATAACCGACATCATGTTTGAAGGGAACATTTCTAGGAAGTAAAGCCTAGTCCCTAGCGTTATCTGTTCCGCTTGCTGCTCAATCAGTATCGGAATCCGTTCCGGCGGGAAAAACATCGTTACAATTATCCCTAATACGATAACAATGACGGAACTTACGGCAATCAGCAGCAATGTGCGGAATACGAGCCGCCAGAATCCGCTGTCCTGGCGCAACTCATATATTGCTATTGTAAGTGAAAATATAATAAGCGGCGCTGCGGTATAACGCCCCGCGCTTATTGCAAGTTTTGCAAGGTAGGAAAACGCCTCTAAAACACGGGGATTATCATAAGGAAGAAGAAAACCCAATAATAATCCGAGCATCGACCCAATTAATAGTTTAACCCAGACTTTCATAATGCTATGATATACTGAAAGAGTTATTAGTTCAAGGCACGGAAGAAGGGGATGGGGTATGGGGAATAGATGATAGATGATAGATGATTAGATGATTAGATGGATAAAGTCCTAACAGCAAAGTGCGCGGTTAGGAGCATGGCAGCGAGCGCTGGCGCGTCAGCGCTTGTGCCGCGTACCTGAGAAAGCCTTACCCATACGAAACATATGTTAAGCTATATACAAATTATTTATCATAAATTGCAAAAAAAAATAATTTTTTTTATAATACCTCTTGCATTTATTTTTAATTCCATGCATAATAAAAATATATACAAATCAATTAAGGAGATTGTTTATGAAAACAACAAATGCGAGTGCAGGCAGCTCTGGAAAAACACCGGCTGCCGAATTACAAAAACAAATTGATAAATTTGGTTTATCAAAAAATGCAGTCGCGAAAGCAATTGGCATGAGCCCGATAACATTAGATTCGGTGCTCAAGGGGAACAAGAAAGTTGATATCGAACTAAGTCTATTGTTCGGTAAATACTTTGGTACCGGTGAAGCGGTCTGGATTGAACTTCAGAGAAAAGCTGGTTTGGCGGAGGCAAAGAAAAAACTTGCCAAAGAACTGTCAGAGCTCAAGAAGGCAACACCCGCAAAAGAAGAAAAGAGAGGCGCCGGCAAAGCAACGAAAGCTCCGGCAGGCGCCGCCAAGAGGGGCACGAAAGCAACAGCAAAAAAAGCTGATGCTAAAAAACCTGCTCGAAAAGTCACAAGGAAGCCCAAAGAGGCATCATCGGATTCAACGAACAGCATTTTCAATTAAGGAGCAAGGGGTAAAGAACAGGGAATATGTCAAAGATTTGAACTTTATTCATTGTTCTTTACCCTGACATGAGTGTATGTGGACAGTTAAAGTAGAATCAGATTTTGCGGCGGCTCATTTTTTAACGCACTACCACGGCAAGTGCGAGCGATTGCACGGGCATAATTACCGTGTTGTGGTGTGGGCTCGCGGCAACAATTTGACTGAAGGCGGAATGTTGATTGATTTCGGACACTTGAAATCTGCATTGCGAACTGTGCTTGAAAAAATCGATCATACGAACCTGAACGATATGCCGGTTTTTTCAGGAGACCCCAGCGCGGAACGAATAGCCCAGTATATCTTTACCCGAATGGAAGAGGAATTGCCCGCATATTCGGTAGACCCTACGCTTTTATGGGCAGTTGATGCGTATGAAACACCTCTTACCATGGCGCGTTACGAAAGATAGCTATGGATTTGATAATCACTGATGAAGAAAAAAAAACGTTGCTATTCTACGCGCGCGAGGCAATTAGCGCTCAATTAGAACATAGAAAGCCTAATTATAACACAATGAATCGCCCTTCTCGGACTATAGGCGAGGAATGTGAGTGCCTTAGGCACCCTCAGGCACTCTCGCGCAGTTCGGTCTTGCAGCAGAAATGCGGTGCGTTTGTTACGTTGCGTGGCGCCGACAATGCGTTGCGCGGTTGTATCGGAACGATGAATGCGGTCTATACGCTGGATGAGGCGGTGCAGACCATGGCGCTAGAAGCGGCATTCGGCGATTCCCGCTTCCCCCCTCTTCGCAGGGAAGAATTGCATCATTGTAAAATCGAGATTTCTGTTTTATCGCCGATGGAGCTTTGCACCGACCCCACTACCGTTATAGTCGGCGTGCACGGTTTATATCTTTCGCATAATGGGAGAACCGGCGTGCTTTTACCGCAGGTGCCGCTTGAAGAAGGCTGGAGCCGACAAGAATATCTTGATTATATCTGTATCAAAGCGGGCTTGCCTGCACAATCATATAGCGCGCCGGGCGCGAAACTTTTCACGTTCAGCGCCATAGTCTTTGGTAATATTTGAGAAAAAAAATTGAGAAAAAAATTGAATGAAAAAAAAATAGCAACGATAGTATCGGGGAGTTTTCTTTCGTTACAGAACCTTGCCGAAACCATAAGCCCTGACGCAACTATTACCTTGTTACACAACTATCTAAGCATTGCAAGAAATTCTATGCAAAAAACAGGCGGCGCCTTTACGGACATGTTTGACGGCACTATCGCCGCCTTTTGGGGTGTCCACACCACAAGCGGCAGCCCTGCCCATGACGCGTTGAATGCCGTCAGGTCAGCGCTTATCTTACGAGCGGCTTTTCAAAAAACCAACAGCACTGCTGATAAACGAAAAAGAATTTTACAATCAGTATGCGGTATCAATACCGGAACTGTTATCACGGATGATCCCAAGCTGGGCGCAAAAAACAGGCGGTACTTGATAGGGCAAAATACCCTGCTTGCTATTCGTGCGCGGGAAATTGCCGAAAAGAACAATGTCGATATCGTCATTACCGCCAAAACATGGCGGCTCATCGAACAGTATGTTATCGTAGAAGAAATTGAGCCGCTCCCTTGCGCCAACGGTAAAGCAACCCGTCTTTTTGCCTTGGTGAACCTCCGCGCAAAACAGGAGGCTGAACAAGCCCACCCGACAACGCTACGGGAACTCAAGTCCTTACTCAGCCTCGGTGCAATCTAGCAGCCTGTCGCTGTTCATCTGGAAAACATCCTGATGGGTGCAACAGCTTTATTGTCCGTGGGGGTGCAATTTATTTTTCTGGGTAAATTCTAAAGTGATTCCTATATTGCTAACGGGGGGTCTGGGGGGCACCTCGCCCCCCCAGCGGGGCGTTGCGGCGCACAGGCTCACCTAAAGGTGAACCTGCAACATCGCTTGGTGTTAGTGTAACCTGCGCCACGCCTCTACGAATGCCGCTGGATAAACGCCCACGGGCGCGGCGGCTGGGTGGGGCGGCGCCCCGCAGAGGGGGTAGGGCGCAACGCAGTGCGCCGCGGCGCGCTGATAACGCCTTCTGAACAGCGGCTTTCGCTGGCGCTACGCCGTGCTAGATTAATTGCGTAAACACCCTCACCGATTCGGGTGCAATTATCGGGCGAGGGGT
>JAITNZ010000185.1 GCA_031290205.1 Spirochaetaceae bacterium | reverse complement strand
ACGCATCGCACAATTCCGCCGCTCTGTCCAGTTCGCCAATATTCCGGCAAAATGCGACAATTATCTGCGTGTTCCGTTTCCCTGTTCCAACGGCGGTGCCTGTGCCCGAAACATCTTTTCCCGCCGCGCCCCAGTCAGCTTGAAACTCTGTTTCAGCCGGTGCGGATTCCAGATAGCGCCAGCCGTTGGAAAACACGCCTTTGTCGTAGAATATCCAGCCACCGGCGGGTCCTCGGTCGCCAATTTTATATGTCTTGTTGCTTGTAGTGCCCGGACGGATGACGGCTCCGCCGCTTATCCTTTGGGTTATCTGGTTGATAAAACCGTCCATTTTAACGGCTACTTCTTCTATGCTATTTAGATACATCGGCGCCCCGCCCATGATTTCTAACGTGTTTACATCAAGCAGCGAGGCGGTAACTACTATCATGGTCCCCAGTTTTTGGACTTGTCCGCGGACTATCCAGTTGGCATTCATCCCTTTGCCAAGTTCGGCGGTTTTTTTGTCATCGGATAGATCGCTTATCTGGAATTTATGCTCTTTCATTACCGCTTCAAAGTTTGCGCGGGTTGTTACCCGCACCACCCTTCTTGCCTGTAGTTCCATGCCGAAAATCTCCGCTATGGTGTTTGCGTCGCTTACCGAATTACCGGAGATCGCCTCGAACGGCGCAACAGCCACCACAGCTTGCTGGGCGTAACCAAGTCCGGCAAACAACATAAATACGACACTAACAATAGTTCTTTTCATTTTATACTCCTTATCTCTCATTATAATAATCTCACGCAGAGGCGCGGAGATTTTTTTATTCTTCATTCTTCATTGCTTATTGCTCATTGCTCATTGCTTTCACCTTACCTTATCCGTGTTTAATTGCCAAGAGCAACGCAAATACCGCCTTCATGTTTGCCGACTCGGCTTTAAAATTCATTTCATTTGGGCTGTATGCGGCTTTGCTGAACGGTATAAAATTCGTTCCTACCGCCTCTGCGACTTTTTCGGGGAAACTGCCGGACGTGCGGTCAAATCTTTTTCGGATGGCGTCGATGTCGAGCGCTTCTTTTGCATAGAGGACAACGAGGTAATCGGTGCCGCTTGTGTCGTCAAGCTGTATCCATTTTCGCTCACCGGGGAAGACGACGGTGTTCTCGGTATAGTCAAGCAGTGGCGATACTTTTAAGCCGCGATTGGTATCGTTGTCGGGAAATACCGGTGTCGCCGGATTGAGGCTGTCGTCCGCAGCGAATGCATAGACATAGGCGGATTCGTTATTACTCATAAGATACCGGAAGCGCGTGCCGGCAGGATAGCTGTCCGCTGTTTCATAGTAAGCGTTTTTGTAGCTTACGCGCATATCTTTCTGCGTGTATAATGCTATTTTGACATTGCCCGAAAATTGGTTTGCCTTGCCGTAGTTTGCTATGTTGTCGCTTATTTCATACGCGCCGTTTACAAATTTGATAAAGGTGCTGTAAGACACCCATATATACCCTTCGTTACCCCAATCAGCCCCCCAACTGTTCAGCAGTTCAAACGAGCCCCCCGCTATCTCGTCGTCATAGCCGACAATACACATGGCGTGTGCGCCCTCACCTTCTTTCGGCGCTTCCTGCGGCGCCCATACGTCCTTTGCGGCATTAAAAGAAGCGGGACATTTTAACGAAACGATGACGGGCTTTTTTTCCACAAGGCTTTTTTTAACAGCATCCACATTGGAAACGGAGATGTCGTCTGAATACGAAATCAGTGTCGAAAAATCCGCGATGGTGAATTTACGTTGCGTGCTAAATAGAGCAAGGGGCACATCCGCAAAATCGGTGGTTTTTTCGATTGCATGGATTTTTGCGGCGCCCTCGGTTTTCATAAGTTCCAACACAAGATGAATGTATATGCCGTTTTGACAGGTGGGGTCGTCTGATATACTCTTGTAAGCGAACACCGGCGAAAAAGCGTTGTCCGTTGTTTGCGCGGCGCTGGTGCGATTGAGTGCTATTGATTCCGCTATCGTCCTAGCGGCATAGGCGGTCGACCAGCCGACACAGGTGCCGTAAGCGCCCTGGCTCCGCACTTCCGGCGCGTATTGTTTTAACGAGATGCGGGGTGGCAATGATTGATACGCCCGTGATACCTGCCGTGCTTTTTGTGGAAGCTGCTCGTATATTTTTTTATCAAAGACATCACCCCTGCCAAATGATTGGGAATAGAGAGGGGCGATACACGCTATAAAGCACAGCGCTAATAATCCAATTAGCTTTTTCATCTATACTCCTTATCACTCATTATAATAATCTCGCACGGAAGCACGGTGCTTCGACAAGCTCAGCAAGCAATGCTTGACTTTCAAAGCAATCGGTTCATGGAACCGATTTTTCGATTTTTCCTAAGTATTCAATCGGGCTCTCTATACACGCATGATTTTGGTCCTGCTATTGAGCTTCTGTTTTGACCTACAGCTTGAACCCAAAAATAATATGTCTGTCCATACTCAAACATGCTGTCATAATTTCTTGTAAACAAAAACGATGTAACACCGGAATCTCGTCTGTTCGTTATGCCTGATTCATATTGATAGCTATCTAATGTGGAAGTATCGTTGTAGTATATTATAAAATAGCTGCCACTGTCTTGGTATCCAATAGTAACACGGATGCCATCGGTACTGTAGCTGCTAGCAACAGAAAAACCAGGCGTTTGAACGATTTCTTCCTCATTGTGGGTGCAACCTGTCATAACAACTCCGAATACCAGCAATGCGCCGAGTATTCCCGCAAATAATCTTTTTTTCATCTTATTCTCCTCTAAAAAAATATATATTCACCACACAATGTGGTTGAATAACTAAAACTAATACAAGAAATTTAACCGCAGAGGACGCAGAGGCTTCTATCTTCTCTTCCTCTGCCAACAGTATGTCAAATTATATTACCAACGTGGTATATTCCGCCATTCTTGCTTAATGAAAATTCAATACCGCAGTTAAAACAAATTGCGCTTGTTGCATCTTTTACTTGTTCTAAATCTATTTCCGCACAGTTTCCATAATAAACATCTCTTAAACATTTCTCTAAATCCACAGTAAGTTTATAGAATGGGATTGGCCAGCGTTTACCCGCTCTTGCGTCAAGTTTACTGCGATCATTAACTTTTGTTATTATGCAACGCCATTCTTGTTCTTCTTTGTAAATGTCTTTTTTCATTAACGGAGCAACTTCTAACAATTTCTCTGCAATGGTTGTTTGTATCATGATTTTATCTACTTTTCCGTCAAAGTTAGTTAATGTTTCATTAACTAATTCATGTACATATTTATATTGTTCATCTTTATCATAAATACATTTTACTAATTTAAACTGATATGAATATTGTTCTTTTATTGCGCGTGTTTTCCCATTATATTTTATAAGTTTTTCCGAACCTTTTTTAAAATTGCTATTGAGATCGTTCTTTCGGAATGAAATACAATATCCCGGCGCCGAGCCGGTATAATTATCCCACTGACTTATTATATCAAAACGTTCGCTAAATGACACCGAATAAACTTCCGTCCCCTTGTATTTATTAGGTTTTATATCAATTTCTAATTTGCATAATTCTTTATGGTCTTTAATTACATCATTCAATATTTCAAACGCAAATTTAAACTCTGAACGATCATCCATAAAATAAATATTTGAAGCCCACATACATCTATTTTTCAATATCCCAATAAACCCTTCTTTGGTTGTATAGTGATATAAATAATGCTGATTTCCTATAACACTGCTATTCGTAGATTTATTATCCATAATTCCTCCTCTAAAAAGCCCGGACAGCTCGAACTGAAATGGTAAGTGCTTGGTACGACCAAGACTCATCTCCTTTACGGAAATTCATTGTCCTGAAATACCCAGTATCGTGCGCAGATGAAGACCAGTAATCACCGTCATCAAATCCGCCTAAGTTTTTCAATTTCAAATTTTTATACATAAGGGTGAGTTCTTCTAATGTCGATAAGTGCCAGTCTTTATAGCCTCCGCCATTATAATTTTTGGCAATTTCTATTGCTTCTTTCCAACTGTATGCACCTAATGTTTGACTACATTCCATAAATACGCCGCCTTCGGCATAAAATATTATACCGCCGCCCGGACCCCGGTCGCCTATTTTATAATCAGTCCTGGCGTTAGCCATTGTTTGGGATGTTTGCATTACAAAGCCGTCCATTTTATCAAAAACTTCATCGATAGTTGCAAGGCGCATTGTTGCCCCCGACATAACTTGGAGGGTTTTTATATCTAAAATTGAAACGGTTACTACAATACTGCTGCCCAGTTTTTGCACCTGTCCCCGAACAACCGCATTCGCGTTCAAAGCTCTGCCTAATTCGGCAATTTTGCTGTCGTTCGACCAGTCGCCTGTTTGAAAGCCGTGTTCCTGCATTACCTTTCCTAAAGCGGCGCGGGTTACCACCGTTACCGTTCTTTTTTCCGACAATTGCACGCTAAAAATTTCCGTTATCGTTTCGGCATCGCTTGCCGAAATTCCCGACCTCGCCTCAAACGGCGCAACAGCCACCACGGCTTGCTGGGCGTAACACGTTACGCCGATAAAAAACACGGTAATAAATACTATTGCTCTTTTCATTTTAATTTTCCTCTAAACTTTGCTTAAATATAAATCTCTCACAGCTCAAAATCTTTTCCCTCTCAATACCCAGCGCCATCCGACACGAGCCGGGGGAAGGCTTTCTCGGGCAACGCACGAGCGCTACGCATCGTCCCTCTTCCCTTTTACCTTCCCTTATTCAGAGTAAGCCCCACCACGCCGCTATATGCGGAGGAGGGTTTTATGTTGACGCGCAGGCGGCGCTTGTTGTTTTCAAAGCGATATACGCTTTTCCAGTCTATGCTTTTTAGCCGTGCTATCGCGGCGGCGGGGAAATCACACTCAAGTTTGAAAACTTCGTTTTCCGCCGACCAGTAGCCTTCGCCGCTCTGAGACGCGCCGTCTTCCGCACGGACGCTTACCGAACAACTTCCGTCATCATATAACGCTATGGTGTAGGTATCACGGTAGCTACCACCCCTGTCGTTATAGCTGATTGCGCCGTTCCATGTCCCGCCGAACTCTCCGGTGCCTTCGGGAGGTGGGGGGGAGGGGGACGGCGCGGGCGTCGGGGGTGTTACCACATACATGGGCGTTTCGATGTGAACTTTCGCGCCGCCTGAAAAATAGGCGTTGCCGAAAAACTTTATCGAAAGTTCGGGGAACTGTTCGTTGCCGGATGCCTCTATAACGCTGGCGCCGGTGCGCTTGAAAATCTCGCTTACTTCGATATTCGCCGTCCCTAAATTTTTAAGGAGTTGGCTGGTAAATAAGCCGTTGCGCCCCGCGCCGTCCGCCGCCGTTTTCCCCGCGCTGGTGGCATACATCACGATGGTGCCGGTAGGCTGTTCGCTTACCACGGCAAGCCCCCGGCTTCCCCCCCGCGACCAAGCGGCGGGAAAGTCGCGACACGCATCGAGCACGACAACGTTCAGTATGTTTTTTGCTTCTTCAAGTTCGCCGAGCAGCGTCTGCACATTGAACGCCTTTTCCCTCAGCATGGATTCCGACTTTATATCCGCATCTACCGGTATCAGATAATTTTGCCCCTTCGACTGCACCGCGTGTCCGGCGTAATAGAAAAAACCATAGGCGCCGCTGCCGCGCAAGAGCTTGTTTCGTAAACGTATCGCCCCATCCTCCATCTGACCGAGCGTCGCGTTAGGGAGGAGCTCAACTTCAAAGCCGAGCGCGGCAAGCGTAGTTTTTATATCATTCGCGTCATTGACCGGATTTGTCAGTTTCCCTACCGCCCTATATGCGGCGTTGCCGATGATGAGCGCATATTTTTCCTGCGCCGCCGCACCGGAATTCAAAATAAAAAAAAGAACTGCCGAATAAATAATTATACGTATCTTCATTTTTCCATTCACCATTACTTACTCAAAAAATAATTTTTTACTTCTTTTTCTATCATTGAGTTGGGAACGATCCACGGCTTCTCGAAAATCGAAACCGTTACGTTGTTATCAACCTGATATGAACCGGCTATGCCCTGCACGGCAAAGCTGCCTTCACTCGCGTTGCCCGTAAAGCTCCCCTTGTTTTTCGAGATTTCAGACTGAACGGTTTTAAGGCTGGCGTTAATATCGTCGGGGCGCGAAAATGAAAACTGATAGGCGCTGCCCAAGCCGCGAGTCGTGCTTGCCACAGGAAGCGCTTCTTCAAGGGTAAAAATTATTTCTTTCCTTGTTACTTTGTAGCTGCCCTTTAAGCCCGCCTGCGTGAAGGTTCCCGCCGTTTCATCGCCCGAAAACGCACCGCCGCTTGCGTTAATGCCGCTTTTAACCGACGCTAAAAATGCCGCAAAGTCGGATGGTTTATCATAGCTAACCGTTTCTATACTCGCTTTCTTTTCCAGTATCGTGTATGAATAGCGTGCGTTCACCGTGTTTTCGCCCACCGCATTGGGTTTTGCCTGCACACTCAAACCGCGCGCCGCATCCGTTGCCAACTTGATCGTCTCTTTTGAAACTTTCACCACCTGTAGGGTCTCGCTTTCAATGTTTTCAAACTGAGCTTCGCGTGCCACAACAAGGATGGTCTCCGCGCCATAGGGCGCTTCCATGACGAAATCGGTTTTTTCAGGAATGGTGCGCTCGGTATTTGCCTGTAGCCGGTTGTTGGTGTCAATCGAATTGGGATACACCATCTTCATGTTGTTATTCACATCGATATGATACACTTTGAAGAAACAATTTTTTTCGGATAGGAGCGACAGCAGCAGTTTTTCACCGTCATAGTAGCTGTGATTTTCTGATGAGCCGAACACTTTGAGCGCGAACGCATTGCTCGACACCACATTGCTATAGACCGCGTCGCTTTTTTCGGCATCCTTCTGCGTGTTAATGTTTGCCGGCAGCACGTCAATCCCCATCGCCTTCAAGTCCGCCGCCGCTATCTTGAACGATGCCGTCTTGAGCCGTTTCCCGTCGAGCTCGGCTTGGAGGACGAGTTCTACGGCAACTTTGCCGCCGACCGAATAGGAGCCGCCGATAATCGCCTTGCCCGTGGCTTTGACGGTGAGCCCCCGCGTTTCGGGCACGACCCTGAACGCCTTGCTGTTGGACGCGAAAAGCCTGATCTTCTCGTTGAGGTAAGCGGAAAGCTCGCTCACCGTCTCCGTATCGCCGACTGTAAGCGGAGCAATGCTCACTTCGACGGCAGAGCCCCGATCCGCGCCCAGTTTATCGACGGCATCCTTGATAAGCGCATCGACATCCTGTGCCACAAGCGCCGCCCCGCACGACAATGCGAGCATGACGGCTAAAACCAATTTTTTTTTCATCTTTTTCATCTTTTTTTCCTTTCCTGTTTTATGCCAAACAGGTGGCTTATGCCACTGACGCGTTTCACCCTTGCCTTCACAAAGAAAGTGCGCCGCCACAGGCGGTTTCTGCTTGTCTTCACTAAGAAAAAGGCGGTTCGAGCCAGAGACGATATATATAAACAGCCCATACGGGCGGTCGGACAAAATAAATGCGCAATGAGCAATGAGCAGTGAGCAATGGAAGATTAGCTGCCGTGAAATATTATTTTTAGTTGATTTTATTAAGAAACAGCGTCTTTCTTGGGAATATTCTGTGATTTCAAGGCAAAAAACAGGCAAACGGTGGAAATCATGGAAATCTCGCTGATTATCTAATGAAAGATATTGCTCATTGTTCTTTGCTAATTGCTCATTGAATATGGGGGGGGGGGGGGGGGGGGCAATGAAAAAAAAAATATGTCAAAAGAACAATGTTTTTTTTGTTTGTTGGTG
>JAITNZ010000124.1 GCA_031290205.1 Spirochaetaceae bacterium | reverse complement strand
CAATACATCAACGGACAGCCTATATTGTTCCCACTCACAAAAGAACAAAAAATCATACTTGATGCGTTTTCTGTGCCGTATCCGCTGTAGGTATAATTTGGGGTAGGGAATTTAGGTTGTATCTGGATTCGGCGTTTCGTAGTGCGGGGGAACTTGTAGAGAATTTACAGCCATCGGCGGCAGTATATATTGAACGGGGACTCGCGTATAGTAAAAAACAATCTTATGAAAGCGCACTCACGGAGTTTAACAACGCCTTAAAAATAGAGCCGAAAAATGCCGCCGCGCTTTATTATATTGGTGATGTTTACTACTACCAAGATGAGTATGATAATGCAATATCTTATTATACGTAGACAATATATATAAATCCTGTTCCTATTGCGGACCCCGACTATGATGACGCATATCTTGCGCGAGGAATTTGCTATAGTGAAGGAAAAAAAGATTATGACAAAGCGATACTAGATTTTAACGAATCGGAAAAGCTAAGGTCAAACAACGCTCGAATGTATTATACACGCGGCTTTGCGTGTATTATGAAAAGCTTATATCAAATAGCAATAGAAGATTTGACAAAAAGCATTAGGCTTGATTCAAAGAATAAGGTTGCATATTATTTACGCGGCGTGGCGTATGAATATGTTGCTGAATTCGATAAAGCGATCGCTGATTTTTCTAAATATATTGCAATTGATCCCAATGATGCCTATGCCTATTATCAACGCGCGTTTTTGTATGTCATGAAAGACAACAAGAAAAAAGCTATCGCCGATTGCAAAAAGTCATTGTCGATCGCTCCGGGTAATAAACAAGCACAAGAGTTGCTTGCTAAATTACAGGAGCCGCCGCCACCAAAACCTCCTAAAGATCCTATTGATTGGTCGAAATATATTGATCCATTGCTACCAACTTTTGATGCTGACTTCTTATTCGGGTTTGGAATAGGAACAGGTCTTGATTTGAATTCATGTATTATTTTAGGATTTTTAAATTGGGGGATTCCGCTCTTGTGGGAAGTGAGTTTTGGAATTGACTTTTCGGTGCTTAGAGTTGAATTAGGGCTGATGGTGCCCTATAACAAATATCTCTTATTTCCAATAGGCATTGGAATGGGAACCATGACCAGTTCATTAAAAACTGAGAGTTACACAGATAAGCACAGCGATTTCACAGTTGGATTTACATTCAGCGCAGGAGTTATGTTAAAAATAAAATACGCATTTATCATAGCTCGTTATACGATTGGTAAGTTTGAAATCGATAACAATTTTGAATTTATTATTGGATTGGGGATTTAAATGAAAAAAATATTTTTATTACTGTTAATAGCTATCGTTTCTCTTGCCGACTGTGCCGGCACCCCCGAAAAGACCGCGCAACGGGACTTAAAACAGGGGGGAAACAGGGTGGCAGGTCAACAAACGGGTGAATTAAAAAGCTCGTTTTATAATGAAGACGGAATGTCGGGCGAATTAAAAGGCTCACTCTTTTATGATGACGGAACTCCGGGGCGGGTATCGTATGTCGATATGGCGATAAAAGGGCGGCAGGGTATGACTATGAACAGGGCGATTAGTAAGCCGCCCTATCATGAAGAAATCACGATAAGCCAACATGATGTCGATTATGCGCTTAAACAGGTATCACTTGACGGCGTAATTACACGGGACGCTGATGGAAATGTCATCATTATAATTTCAGCAACGCATAGAAGGGTAATAACGCCGTCTGGTGAGATCACCGAAGTATTTGAAAGTCCAGATGAATTTCAATCTTTCTTTTTTAATTATACGAATAAATACCTCAAAGTGGTAAAAGCGACCGATGCTCAAGGCGTGAAAAAATCTTATCTAGCGATGCCGCTCAAAAAAGGGACTCTTAAGCGCGTGTATATGCGTGTAATCCCCTATGAAGAAGTATGCGTTATTGAATCGATAAATTACCCCATTCAAGGTTACGCTTACCACGAGGTCCGGGCGCTCAATAGTTTTATGCAAAAACATCCTGATGCCTCCTATCTTGAAAACGTAGCAAGCAGCGTAAAGTTCGCGCCCGGCACAAAGGCTACGGTGCATCCTGTCGAAGACAGCTATTTTTCTTTCATGCAAGGAGTTTCGAGCAGCAACTTCAATAACAAAATAAATGTATACGAGGAACAAGTTCGTAATATGCGCTCAAAACAGGATGTTTCCGAAATAAGCGCCGCAGAAATGGATAAAATATTTGACGGCAGTTTGCTCAATGCTGAACTAATTGTGCGCAAGGGAGACGCCATTTCAAGTTCAACGTATGATAAAATGAGATAGCAGTGCCTGAGGCGCATCTTTACAATAGCGCCTATTATGGAGTATAATCTTTGAATGCCGCTTACCGGGAAAGAGATGGGAATACGTTGAGTGTTCCGGTGCATTCCAAAGATATTGGAAAAGGACTGGAGAAGAAAATACTGAAGGAGGCAAAAGGATAATGAAAACATATCCGGCGCATATTTGGAAGGAAGGCAATGGGAGTTTTAGCGTCTACCCGCCTATGCCGCTCTCGCCGCCGACAAGCTATACCTTGTTCAAGCCAACAAAGTAACCCAAAAACTAACATACGCATAGCACGCTGATTCTTTATGAAAGCGGTAGCAGCTATCTTTTTAGTGTGGCGGATTTGTTGAGAAAGTTGATCTCGCAGTGTCTGAGGTGCCTCTTTATCGTTTGAGAGTGATGTTGTATACTGAGTATATGGATCTCATCCTTGAGTTTAACCCCTCCGCTTTCAAACACGGCGTGAGCGAGGACGACATCAGATTTGCCATCATGAACGCCCCGACGATGTATTGGATGACGCAACCGACAAACATCTTGTGTTAGGCTTCGACCGCAATGGGAATCTTCTTGAAATCCTGTATAACATCATCGATGAAATTGCCATGAATGTATTCCACGCAATGAGTTGTCGGAATATCTTTTTTCACTTACTTGACTTAGGAGGAACGTATGCCGAGAATGGCTGATGAAGAAGCCGCTTATTGGGACGAATACTACACCAAGAATCCGCCCAAGGTATCCGGTGATGGTAAGAGCGGCTTCTTTGTGAAGCACAAGGGGAACATCGTTGTTTTGGACGATCTTTGTGCAACATATCTTCACGCCCGCTCAGAAAGTTCCCGAAAGACCCCTTCCCAAATCATCGGCGAATTGGTGCGTGAAAAAATCGCCGCCGTCATGCCTTAGACGCGTAGGAGAAGATTCAGTATCCGCCTGACGCCGCTTCCCAGCCGGCGTTGATGGCTTCAATGTTCATCGGGATAAACTGATGTTTTGAGGGGGGGAAAAAATCTTTCAGGATTGCGTCGATTTCGGTAAGGGAGAGGATGCCGGTGAGGCGGGACAGGGCGCCGAGGGCGACCATGTTGGCAAAACGCGCGCCGCCTATGCTTTCGGCGATTTCCTGCGCGGGAACGCTTGCCACGCGGATGTCGGCACGTTGCGGCTCAGTCTGGACGAGGCTTGAATTGAGGAGGAGGAGCCCGCCTTTCTTCAGGATGCCTTCGCAGAGGGAAAGCGAATCGGCGTTCATCACGAGGGCGCTGTCGGCGCTGGTCACGAGCGGGCTTGCGATTTCGCCGTCCGAGACGATTACGCCGGCACGGGCGATGCCGCCGCGTTTTTCCGCGCCGTAAAAGGGGAAGAACGTGACGTTTTTGCCCTCTTTCATCGCGCAATAGACCCAGATTTGACCGAGCGACAGGATGCCCTGCCCGCCAAATCCTGCGAAAAATGATTTTTCTGTCATATTAAGCCCCTCATTTCAATCCCCCTAACTCATTTTTTATTTCGCCGAGCGGGAAGACGGGTATCATCTGCTGTTCGAGCCATTCCATAGCTTCGACGCTGTCCATTCCCCAGTTGGTGGGACAGGGCGAGAGGATTTCGACGGCGGCGGCGCCGATGCCTGCGAGCTGCGCTTCAAATGCTTTGCGGATATAGTGCTTGGTCTTGCGGACGTTCGCCGCATTGTTCAGCGCGCCGCGGGCAAGATAGCGGGTGCCTTCGAGGGTGGCGAGCATTTCGATGACGCGGATGGGGTAGCCCATTCCCGCATGCACGGGGTCGCGCCCGTCGGGGGCGGTGGCGGCTTTCTGTCCGACGAGCGTGGTCGGTGCCATCTGCCCGCCGGTCATTCCGTAGATTGCGTTGTTGACGAAAATTGTCGTGAACTTTTCGGCGCGGTTTGCCGCGTGTATCATCTCGGCAGTGCCGATTGCCGCCATATCGCCATCACCCTGATAGCAGATGACGAGGTGGTCGGGAAGTATCCTCTTGATGCCCGTCGCCGCCGCGGGGGTGCGCCCGTGGGGGGGCTGCACCGAGTCGAAATCGAAGTAGAGGTCTGCCCAAATCGCGCAGCCGACGGGGTTCGTGACGATGGTCTTCCCCCGCATATCCAGCTCGTCGACGAGTTCGCCGATAAGCCGATGGACGACGCCGTGTCCGCAGCCGGCGCAGTATTTGGTCGGCGTGTCGCTTAAGCTATAGGGGCGGGCGTATCGCAGTTTATCCATGGCGCTCCCCCAAAATAGCTTTCACCTTTTCGTAAACTTCTTCTTCGGTGGGGACGGCGCCGCCTGAATGGGATAACAGATGCACATTTTTCCTGCCCTCGAGATTTTTGCTGCCGTAAAAGGCGAGTTTGACATCTTCGACAAGCTGCCCGCAGCTCATTTCGACGGTGAGGACGGGCTTTCCCGCTGCAAAAGAGGCTAACTGCGCGGACGGGAACGGGAAGAGCGTTATCGGGCGGAAGACGGCAAGCTTTTTTTCCCCGCCGTCTTTTCGGGCGAGGTGCATCGCGCCCTGGGCGACTCGCGCCGACGTGCCGAACGCGACGAGGACGAGCTCACACTCATTCTCGTCTCCGAGTATCTCGAAGCGGGTTTCTTTTTTCGCGAGCGTTTCGTAGCGCCTAAAACGGGCGGCATTACGCTCATCAATCGTATCGACATCGAGCTCCAGCGAGGTGATGTGCCGCGCCGCTCGTCTGCTGCCCATATTGCCGACCGTCCAGTCTCGCGGGGGCAGCTCGTCAAGATTGCGTTCCGGCGGGAGGACGACGGCTTCCATCATCTGCCCGATAAGCCCGTCGGCGAGAATGAGGGCGGGCATTCGGTATTCGTCGGACAGGTCGAAGGCGAGGTAGGTGAGGTCGGCGCATTCCTGCACGCTCTTGGGCGCGAGGACTATGCAGCGGTAATCGCCGTGTCCGCCGCCCCGCGTTGCCTGAAAATAATCGCTCTGACTCGGCGAGATGGAGCCGAGCCCCGGTCCGCCGCGCATCACGTTGACGATGACCATCGGGACATCGGCGCCGGCGGCATAGCTGATACCCTCCTGCTTGAGGCTGATGCCCGGGCTCGAGCTTGAAGTCATCGCGCGGGCGCCGGCGGTGCTGGCGCCGTAGACCATGTTCACGGCGGCAACTTCGCTCTCCGCCTGAATAAAGATTCTACCCCGCTTGAGCATGTGTTTTGCCATATAGCCGATTAATTCATTCTGAGGCGTGATAGGATAGCCGAAATAAGCGCTGCACCCTGCACGGATAGCAGCCTCAGCAATAGCCTCATTGCCCATCATTAGTATTTTTTCTCCCAATTTAATCCCCATTTTCTTGCTGAACGGAAGGCAGAAAGCGCCTCAGGCACCCTCAGGCACCGCTGCTGAAAGCCAGCCCCAAACCAGCCACCGCCGTTGACATTGTGGCAACCAGTCAACATGGGGGGAAAGCGCCTGTGGCGCCCTGCCTCCACAGTTGACATTGTGGCAACCAGTCAACATGGGGGGAAGGCTTTCTCGGTCAGCGGCACAAGCGCGGACGCGCCAGCGCTCGCTACCATGCTCCTAGCCGCGCGCTCCCCGTAAGGGCTTTTCTGAACGCCCATCTCAAAGTGAAGGCAAGGCTGAAAGTGCCTCAGGCACTTAGGCGGCTTGTTCGACTGCTATTTGTTCGTAGATGCTGAGGCACATATCCGGGCAGACGGTGTAACAATTTCCGCAGGCGGTGCATTTTTCTTGGCGGGCAGCTTCTGCGGGGTAGGAGCCGCTCGCATTCTGCGTTGCGCCCATTTTCAACACTGAGCGAGGGCATGCCCTGACGCAGAGCAGGCAGCCCTTACAACGCTCGCTATCAATTTCAATTTTTCCTTGTTTTGCCATAGTAGACCCCTTATCTTATATGATGCTCTTTTGACACAGCGAGGGGGAAAAGGGTTGCACCCCTTCAGCACCTCCCGCACTTATGCTGCCCCGCGCCGACACAGGCGGTTCCTGCCTTGCCTTCGCTATGAGAAGGGCGTTGTTGCCTAAGTTGTGCAGTGAAACAGCGAATCGCGGGGATGGGGCGGGCGGGGAAGGCTTGCTGAAAAACGGGCACCCATTTTCTAAGCAAGTACTTCACCTCGTCGGACGTATTTACTACCACTTAGAAAATGCATTTACTGGTGCCATACGTTTGCTGACAGTGATGGTTTTTTTTGCCTTACATAAAGCCAGTGCCCGCTTACCGGCACTAAATCCGACTACCAGTGATGTTTTTCGGCAATCTTCCCCCGCCCGCCCCGCTACGTTGGGATAATCCTCCACAGCCAAGTGCGTGAGGGCTTTTCGGACGAAGAGGGAAATTAGGGAGCGGAGTAGGGTAGGAGGGGGGAGCCCCCCACTGTCAACAACTTAAGCGAGAGCTTCCTCTTGTATGGCTATCATCTCAACAGTTTGACTTGTGCTTGTGGTGGAAGTGGGGTTTTTTTAGATGTATTTTCCGGGGCACATCCCGATTCAGGCGTATCGGGATTACTTTGCGTTTCATATCAAGTATCATTTCTTCCATAAGATGCTTCCCTACCAGCGGGTCTTCCGCCATCACTATTTTTATCAATTGATCCTTGAATGCTCCCACCGCATGGTTGAAGTTCAGTTTGTATTCATATTTGTTCTCTTTTCCTTCCCTGTCCTGCTTCGCTTTCTCATTCGCTTCCCTCAGACAGCTCTCTAGCAGCCTGTCGCTCTTCATCTGGGAAACATCCTGATAGTGTGAAAGATACCGGACAAAATCGGGGGATTTGTTCATCATTCTGGACTTGGAGCCCCCGATTTCGCTCTGGAGTGCT
>JAITNZ010000033.1 GCA_031290205.1 Spirochaetaceae bacterium | reverse complement strand
CCTAACACTACGCTGTAATTGCAGGTTCACCTTTAGGTGAGCCTGTGCGCCGCCCCTTGGGGCGGTTAAAACTGGGGGTGCGGGGGATATGTTCCCCCGCATGAGCAAAGACTTCAAGGAGAAATCTTCAATACCCCGCTGCTTGCGGCGGGGATTCTTTATTGCCCCTTTGCGCTTTTTCAGGGCGAGCGCATTAAAAATTTGTCCACAGGGGGAAGGCTTTCTCAGGAACGCGGCACGAACGCTATCGCGCCCGCGCTCCTGTCATGCTCCTTGCCGCGCACCTTACTGTTTAACACAGATTTTCAATTCCAAAATTTCTTCATCTGTGTTAATCTGTGTGTATCTGTGGACATACTTCGGAAAAGCCGTAATAATAAAGTGCGTGGCTAGGAGCATGGCAGCGCGTATGCTGCGTACCTGAGAAAGCCTTCCCCAAAGTCGGAATTTATTCTTCTCTAGAACGAAGCCGATACTAAGAGAGAGGGGCGCTGTCAATGACAAAATTATCCGTAAAAGTTAAAAGGCTCAAACAGGGGGCGCAGCTGCCGGCTTATGAAACGGCGGGCTCGGCTGGGATGGATATACGCGCCTGCCTCGAGGAGCCGCTGGTGCTGGAACGCGGGGGGCGCGCCCGTATCCCCACGGGGCTTGCCTTTGAAATACCGGAAGGCTTTGAAGCGCAGATTCGTCCCCGCTCCGGTCTTGCTCTCAAAAACGGCATTACCGTCCTCAATGCGCCGGGAACCATAGACTCCGATTACCGGGGGGAACTGTCGATAATCTTAATCAATCTGTCGGAAAAATCCGAAACTATAAGGAATGGAGATAGAATCGCCCAAATTATTTTTGCCCCGCTTGCAAGAGCCTTACTCGAAGAAACAGCGGCACTCTCGGAGACGGAACGGGGCGAGGGCGGTTTTGGTTCGACAGGCAGATGAGAAATAAAAGCCGTACCGGCACGATTTCAGGTACCATTTTCAAATATATTTTTAAAGAAACAACGTTCTCCTTTTTAGTGTCGTTTTTCTTTTTCTTTTTTATCTTTTTTGTAAACCAACTCCTTCTTATGGCTCAGGATATTCTTACCAAGAAAGTTCCCTTCGACCAAGTTGCCCTCCTTGTCCTCTTTTCCATTCCGTCGAT
This sequence comes from Spirochaetaceae bacterium, assembly GCA_031290205.1. GTDB lineage: Bacteria > Spirochaetota > Spirochaetia > Treponematales > Breznakiellaceae > JAITXS01. Next base: position 3,945 of record JAITNZ010000033.1, on the reverse strand, counting down.
AATCGCCATGTCCGCGCCTTTTGCCACATTGCTTGGAACCTTAATTACGATAGGGCGCCTTAGCTCTGATAACGAAATTCTTGTTATGCTTACCTCGGGGCTTTCCTACAGAAATATTTTTGTCCCTACCCTACTCGTCGGCATCCTTGTTTCGATGCTCTCGTTTCTTGCTAATGATGTCCTGCTTCCCATGGGGACCATTGAATTCTCAAGGCTTTACCGAAAGATTTTAACCTCCACGCCAGCTCTTGAAATAGAGGCTAACTCGGTAAAAAAAATTAAAGATACCGTTGTTATTACCGGAGATGTAACCGGAAAAAAAATTGGGGATATGGTGATACTCGATAAAACGGGCGATGGTGAGCGTCGTGTCATTCTCGCGAAGGGGACGGAATTTGTCGATGCGGGGAAAGAGGGTATACGTCTTGATATGGAGAATGCTTTTATCCATTCATCAAAAGAAATTGAACGGCGGGATTATGATTATGCACAAACAAGTATGATACGTTATCGTATAAGAACCGATGAGTTGATTCAGCAAGCTACGACCGTATCGGCGCGAGAGATGAGCTCGCGCGATGTCTTGGTTTCTATTCATGAAAAAGAAAAAAATCTGGTATCAGTGATAAACGATAGGAATAGCAGGGCGCTGCAAGCCGCGCTTGAGTTGGAAAGCGCCCTCCGTAAGGGACCGGGCAGCCGCGAGTGGCGATCGCGGGACAATTTTCTTGCCGCCTTTAACCGTGAATTTCAGGCGGCGCAAGCGTTAACACAAAACCGCGACTTGTTAATTTACCGGCTTGAATTTTACAAAAAATTTTCTATACCCTTTGGGTCTTTCGCCTTTATTTTTCTTGCCGTCCCCTTAGGCTTGTTTGCAAAAAAAAGCGGGCAGGCGGTCGGCTTTATCTTAGGCATAATTATTTCTGTTGTATACTGGGCTTTTTTGCTTGGCGGGCAGAATATGGGAATGAGGCTCGGCGTTTCTCCTTTTTGGTGTATGTGGCTTCCGAATATACTTGCCTTTGGTATCGGGCTTATCATGTGTATTAACCGGGTTAGAAAATGATACTGGATAGATACATCGTGAAGCATTTTTTGCCGGTTTTTTTTGTCGCTCTTTCCATGTTTGTAACGCTGGTCTTATTAATCGATCTTTTTGTAAATCTTGTTAATTATTTAACGTACGACGCGACATTCAAACAGATAATGTTGGTAAGTTATTACTATATCCCCAAGAGTGTGGCGTATGCGATACCGGTATCGCTGCTTTTTGCCGTTGCCTATAGCTTAGGCGACCTCTATGCAAGAAACGAACTTATATCGATTATATCATCCGGTATTCCGTTCTGGAGGCTTAGTTATTCGCTGCTGATTATCGGGCTAATTATGTCGGGATTCTCGTTTTTTTTTGATGATAGAATTGTTATCCCCACGCTTAAAATAAAAAATCAACTTACTAAAGAACTTAAACATCAACAAAATACCGATTCCAGCGCCGGTTTAGCGATAACAACGAATGATGGTAACCGCGTATACTATGTTGATTATTATGATTATGAAAATGTAACGCTGAATGGCGTAAGCGTAATTGAAAGAAGCAATGGCGCAACTTTGGTAACACTGATTCGCGCTCAGAGCGCGCGATGGTCGGGTGAGTATTGGAATTTTTCAAATGCGGTGATATATGAATGGAAAGAGGACGATTCCGGCGAGCCGAGGCTGCGTGTGGATAATTTAACACCAACAGTCGCCTATACTGAAGACCCCGAATTGTTCAGAAGAAGCGCCGTAGACCCCGCAGACCTGAGCGCGCGCGATGCGAAGTATTTGGTAAACGACCTTAAAAAAGTCGGACACCCCTTTACCGGCGCCGAGGCGGATTACTATCACCGTTTTTCTTTTCCCCTCACATCATTTATCGTTATCATACTATCGCTTTCTATGGCAGGGCGGTTTCGCAAAAACATCCTGCTGATGAGCCTTTTAACCAGCCTTTCCATAGCGGTTATTTATTATATTATGGAGATGATAAGCATGATGATGGGACGACTCGGTCAGATTCCTCCTATTGTGGGCGCATGGTTCCCCGTGGTGTTTTTTACCGCTGTCGGCACTCTTATGGTGCGCTTTTCTAAAACTTAAGTTTTTTAGGGGGGGAGATGATTTTTACAATACATCACAGGGATGCAGGCAGCGCGGCACGGACGGGAACAATGGTTTTACCGCATGGCGATGTCGCAACGCCTGTTTTTATGCCGGTCGGCACTGCGGGAAGCGTCAAGGCAATGACTAACGACGACCTGCTTGCAATCGGGTTTGAAATAATACTCGGCAACACCTATCATCTTTTTCTGCGTCCCGGTATGGATACCATACGCCGAGCTTCGGGGCTTCATCAATTTATGGACTGGGGAGAAAATATTTTAACCGACTCAGGCGGCTTTCAAGTTTTTTCACTGGCGAATTCCTGCAAAATTAGCGAGGAAGGCGCGCACTTTCGCTCTCATTTTGACGGCAGCGAGCATCTCTGGACGCCGGAAAACGTTTCTGAAATTCAGGCTGTGTTGAACAGCGATATTCAGATGCAGTTGGATGTATGCTCGGCGTATAAGACTTCTCACGAAGAGGCGCTCAACGCGTGCTTGGTAACTGAAAAATGGCTTTCGCGGGGCTTCGCACGGTATACCTCGCTGCGCGATACCGGCTACAAGGGCACATTCTTTGCGATTGTGCAGGGGAATTTTTACAAAGACCTTCGTGAAAAAAGCGCCGAATCAGTGTGTAAAGCGGACACAGAGGGTATCGCTATCGGGGGGCTCTCTGTCGGTGAGCCCTTCGATGTGTTTGCCGAATATCTTTCGTTTACCGCAAAGTTGTTGCCGACAGCAAAACCCCGGTATGTTATGGGTATCGGCACGCCTGAGTATATACTCGCCGCTATCGAACACGGTATTGATATGTTTGATTGTGTACTCCCTACCCGCCTTGCGCGGCATGGAACGGCGTTTACTGCACGAGGGCTGCTTTCAATAAAAAAAGAGGCGTTCAAGCAAGATTTTGCGGCGCTCGACGAGCATTGCAACTGCAAAATATGCACGCGCTATTCCCGCGCATACCTGCGGCATTTATTTAAGAACGGAGAGATTCTATCATCAATACTGCTAAGCTACCACAACCTCTATTTCCTGCACAATTTGGTTTTAAACGCGCGTGCAGCGATAACAGAGGATAGATTTATGCAATTCAAAAATGAATTTCTACAACGGTATGGACAAGCGATGTAGAACATTCATTCGGTGAGTAACATTAATTCTTCAACACTTACAAAACGCGGGTCGTTCTCCACCGGGCATGCCATATCCATATTTTCTTTTATATTTTTCTGGCGTTCCGCAGAGGAGGCGCTCAGTTTGTTCATCAGCTCGCGTAATGCGGGATATTTTTCGGTGGAAAATATCGCTTTCCCGCTTCTGATGCTCTCTAAAACCGCCCCATACCGCTTTGCCGTATCGTAGAGATTATGCAGCTGCATATCCCAGTCGATAATCTGTTTGTTTTCAAGGAGGCTCGAGAGCAGAACATTGACCGCGCCATCGAGAAAATCAACTTCTTCTATCGTCTTATTGAGAAAAAGCCCCTCATCTGCCTCTAAAAGCAACAAATCGGCAATCATCCGGATTCGTGTGTTGAGAATAAAAATATTGTCCTCGTAGTTCAAATGTCTTTTCATGGTTTATTTAATTATCGGCAGATATATCCCGACTCAACAAGAAATATTCGGTACGCTTTTCAAGATGACGCCTTTTTCAAACTGTAGGCGAGGGCAGAAAGCGCCTGAAGCGCAATAAAAAATCCCCCCCCGCAGAGGGGCGGGGGGGGATGTTTTGTTTTTCGTGGTAAATTCTAAAGTGATACCTATATTGCTAACGGGGGGTCTGGGGG
>JAITNZ010000115.1 GCA_031290205.1 Spirochaetaceae bacterium | reverse complement strand
TGGCTGAAAACCCTCTATTCGTGCGGCGGGGGGGGGGGGGGGGGCCAACCCCCCCGCAGCGGGGGTCGGGCCCAACGCAGTGCGCCCGTCGGGGGAGACTACCCCCTCCTCTACTGGATTACTACCATAGTGCCGCCTGATTTACCACGAATTTTGAAGTGCAACCATAATGCACCCAGTCGCTTGTAATTTGTTTGACTTTTCATCATACTTTAGATATGGGAACGATACAAGGCTCTGGTCTGATACCGAGTTTTCCGGAGTGGGCTGCAATCAGGCTGGAGCATAAAGAGGCGCTTCATCCCGCATTGCAAATGACGGCGGATGGCGTCTCGGAATTCACTTTTTCGAATCTCTATCTTTTTAGAAAACGGTATAACTATCAGCTTTCGTCGCTTGGCGGGGACAATGTTATTATTTCCGGCGAGCGTGAGGGTAAAAAGTTTTTTTCCACGCCCTTTGCCTGTCCCCCGCGGGAAGTTTTAGATGAACTCTTTAGCACGCATAGCTACTGGAAGAATATTTCCGAATCGGTGCTGGAGGGCAATGCCGAATCCTTGAGTGCGCAGGGAATCGAGCTTGCCGAGGATCGTGATAACTTTGATTATCTCTATTTCCGTGAAGACTTGGCAAAACTTTCGGGCAAGAAGTATCATAAAAAACGAAATCTGGTAAATGCGTTTATGCTTGCCTATCCCGAACATGGCTCGAAGCCGCTTACCCGGGAGCTCGTCGGCGAAGCGCAGGCGGTGCTCGAAATATGGCGAATAGACAAGCATGACGAGGGTGATTACATTGCGGCGAGTGAAGCGCTGGATTTATTCGAGCAGCTCAATATGGAAGGCGCGATATTTTATGTGAAGGGGCGCCCTGCCGGTTGGTGCCTTGGAGAAGGCGTTGCGCGCGGAACGAGCTTTGCGCTTCACTTCGAGAAGGGCGTTGACGCATTCAAGGGCATCTATCAGTTTATCAATCAACGCTATGCGGAAAGTTTGAGCGAATCGTATACCTACATTAACCGCGAACAGGATCTGGGCGACGAGGGGCTGCGCCAATCGAAAGAAACCTACCGCCCCTGCGGTTTTGTCAAAAAATGGACAGGGAAGAAGCAGGGCTAGTATTGAACGGAGCTGAGTCCGTTGTTGGGTGCTAATTCGTGTGCGTTCGCGTCATGATATAGAGTGCGATGGAGGGGCTGACGGGTTTTTTCAGCGTAACTGAAAAATTACCGCTCTGATTCGTAGCGATGCGTTGCAAATGAACCGAGTGCGCCTTTACATCCGTCTGTGCATCGTAAGACTTCGGACCCTTATCCGTACCTGGATTCCTCGTCATATTCCATATATCAAAGCCGGTGAACGAATACGATGAGCCGTTGACAGTTTGGGTAATAGAATGGTTAAACGAGATAAGATCCGCAGCATTGCTGTTAAAGATCAGCGCCTCGCCGTAACGGTCAAGGGCATAGTTAAAATCAATGCCGGGCTTAATTTCGGTAAGCGCCGCGCTGATAGAATCGGCATCGACTTTATTATTAGCCAGTATTTTTTGCAGCAGGAGCGGTCCGCCGTAATTCCGCACGAGGTAGGCGCCAAAGGCATAGTTCTTTGGATACACGGCGGCAGTGCTCGCAACCCATTGTTCCAGACCATAATCGTTATACGTTGCAAGAAAGCTCGGCATACGCTGTTGTATCGGATGCCCGTCTGCTGTCGCCGCGACGCCGATAAGCGGGTCTAAAATATCCTCGGCAAGCATGGAAAGCATTTCGTTGTACCATACAGCGGCGCTTAATCCTCCTTGCTTGACATACTTCATGTTGAAGTTAATCATGTGCTGGAATTCATGCGCCAATGTGGAATACATAAAATTCGGATTATCCTTATCAAGCCAGTTGCTGTTAAGGTAAAAAATCTCCGCTTCATTGGTTTTGGTAGTGCTGGTGGCGCCTGGATTTGCTTGCGTAAAATAGTCCTTGCTCCAGAAATAACCGCCCAGACCTTCCATAGAGTCCCTATAGATAAAAATCTGTATACGCGTGTCCCCGTCCCGTCCGCCGTAGTTGGGGTCCGAAGAAGCGAGCCCGCCGCCAAACTCATAGCCGAACAGATTGGTCTCGAGAGGATAGATGATGTCGAATTTATCCTTCAATGCCACGGCTTGCGCCGTGTTAATTTTGTAATCGCTGTTACCCGTCGCGCTGGCATTATCGTAATCAGCATCCGCCACCCACACATTGCAATAGGTCCCCTGCGCGCGGAGGGTGGCGGACAACGCAAACCATCCGCTATGCCCGGAGGCGGAATCCACCCAAAACGATTTCGGATCGCCAATTGCGAAGGTAGCCTGGCGCGCGGGCGCACCCTCACTGAGAGCGGTGGAGCGCAGAGAGTCGCGGAAACGCTCGGCTTCCCAGAGCGCCTCGCTCGGCTGCCAATCGAGGGCACGAGGCAAATCCATAAATGGTCCCGTATCGACGGGGGGCGGATCGTCGGCGTCCAAGGGCGCTTGCTGTCCGGAAGCCTGCTGGAATGATGATGAAGAGGATGAGACTATCGCCGAACCGGTATTCGTTGCGCTTACCGTTGAGGTCGATTTGTTTATCTTGACCAGATAGACATCCTGATTGGACAGAGTGCTTAGATTTACCGTCGCGGTCGAGTCGCTAAACACCACGTGGTAGGGGGAATCACTCTCATCGGCGGGCGACACCGGCGCTAGCGGCGTTACCGGAGAATTCGGCGGTATTTCCGCGATAGCTTCGCAGGCAGAAAAGCCCGAAACAAGCGCCGCCGCAAGCAGAACAGACAGCGCGGTATATTGAGGTAGTCTTATTTTCATGCCTTCAGTTTAGCCCAATTGCAATAATAAGTCTAGCCCCCGCATTGCACCCGTTCATTGCCCATCAGGCGCGGGGGTATTTTCGTCGGGGGTATTTTCTTTAGGGACATTTTCTTCTTCAGTCTCTTCATCGGATACATAGATTCCGTTTACATCACTATTAAATACCCATGTCCTGCTGCGGACATCCGAATGAAATCCGGTGCCGTTTATTTCAGTGCCGTTTGAACGGGTAACGCTCGCTATCGAATCTTCGCTGCCGGATAAAACTTTTTGCTTGTCTTGCCAATCAAGATCGCCAGCCCGTAGGGAAAAATCTTCGGAGTCAACCCGTATTTTCACGCCTTCTTTCATTTGGATATTATTGGAAATAATATCAATACTTGCCGCACCGCCGTCTCCTGCCGCATCAATTTTGTTTGTGTTGGTATTATACTGTTCAAATTGATAGTTCGATAACTCCATAATATGTTTGCTTTCATAGCGGTTGCCAAGATCCGCTCTCAATCGGGCAAGCATTTCACCGTTACGCATCCTGATATAATCTAAATTTTCCATGGTCAGTTCGGGATAAATATACTCCTCCGCTTGTTCATTACCGTAAATAAAAGTGCAAGAGCTATACAAAATCGCGAAAAACAATAAAACAAAACAGAAGAAATAAAACCGCATACGTTATTATCGGAGTTTTTAGCTCGCTTATGTAGCGCTTCCACGTGGCGCCCCGAGGGCAAAGGGTGCAATTTATTTTTCGTGATAAATTTCCAAAAGTGTGAAATACTATATTGTTGACGAGGGGGGCGTTGCGGGGGGCAAGAGCCCCCCGCAGAGAGGGTAGCGCGCAACAACGTGCGCGCGTAGGGGGATACTTCCCCCTCTTCACCTACTCCCCACTCCCAATTTACCACGAATTTGGAAGTGCACCCGAGGGCAAAAGGGCGCTTGCCCTTCGGGGCAAACTATGGTAGAGTGTCTACACGATGCCATTGGAGGAAGCTCTTATGACATCAGTAACTGTGGAAGAAGCCGCCCGTAGGGAGGCTTATAAAAATTATCGTCGGCGGACGTTAAACGCGCAAGGAGTATTTGTATGAATATCAAGAAAAGGATTCTGTGCATGGTTCTCGCAGTATTTACTGCCGGACTGAGTTTTAGCGGCTGCGCCGGTCGGTATGCGTTGTTCAATAAGGCTCACCCCGTCATCGGTAACCTCGGCGGGAAGTGGGTCGGCGCAGTCGTGAACTGGATAATTGGAATACCCATCATCTACCCAATTACCATATTCGCCGACATCTGCTTATTCAACGTCATCGAGTTCTGGAGCGGCAAGAACGTGCTTGCATCCGGCAAGTCGTTTGAACAAACCGATGAAAACGGAAACCGCCTCGCCGCAGTCAAAAACGACGACGGCACGCTCTCCGTAAAGGTAACCGAACTCACCGGCGAAACAAGCGTCTATCTGCTTGACTGCGTCGGAAACGACGTAAGCCTGTACGATGCCGACGGCGCCCTTCTCTCCTGCCATACGGTAACGTACGAGGAATTGTCAAGCCTGAGGTAAGGTACTTGAGGTAACGCACCGCCGAAGAAAAAGGCTGCCCCCCGCAAGGCGGGAAGCCTTTTTCTTTGCGCACAGTGGACACCCAGTGACAGGGCTAACGCATTAAGAATTTGTCCACAGGGGGAAGGCTTTCTCGGTCAGCGCATACGCGCTGCCATGCTCCTAGCCACGCACTTTGCTGTTGGTGCCCTCGCTCGATGCCATCCTCTTCATCAAAATCTGCGGATTTGCGTGATTTTTTATTTTAATGCGCTCGCCCTGCCGCGCTTTGCTGTTGGGCTTGACTGTAAAGGCTTTACTGTAAGCCGTTAACCCCAACACCCCCACCAATTGGTCCGGGAAGCCCTCACGCGCTTGAGCTGCGGAGGATTATCCTAACGTGGCACCAGCTCAAATGCGGGAGGCGCCGGAATCTGCTAGCCACTTTGCTTGACAATCGTATTTATTTGTGTAATAGATTCGTTTGCAAGTTTAGTAATATCGTTTGTCAATTTGGAAATTATACCTTGGACATCGCGGGTAATGAGCTTTTCAGGCTTGAAGAGGTCATAAACTTCGACATTTAAGGCAAGCGCAATTTTAGCAAGATTATCCGGTTGGGGCCATTTCTGCCCCCGCTCAATTTCACTCAGAAAAGGGATAGATATGTCAGCTTCCTCAGCCAGGACCGCTTGCGAAATCTGGCGGGCAGAGCGAAATAATTTGATATTTTGCCCCAAGAGCGTTCGTAACTTCCCTCCTGTCATCATCTTATCCTTACAGTTAATCATAGTATGCTTAGGGCTTGATATATTTTGCAAACAGCTATAAGCTAAGGTATATTTTCTTAGAGAAAATATCGAATTTTGCCCGAAAAGTGAAAACCGGCATTTCGCAGCGTTAAACAGTAGAAAAAGCTGAAACAGATTGCGAATTGAATGGCGGGAACGGCGTCCTTGAGGGCGTTTATCAAGATGTCGGCGGACGATAAGCGTGATGGAGAAAAAAGGAATGACCTTTTCAAAACGAAGGCAAAGCAGGAAGCGCCTGTGGCGCAAAGAAAAGTTTTTTGCGGGAATGCTCGCGATAGCGCTGGTGTTCGCCATGCCGCTCACAGTCTGTGGCGATAAACAGCCCGTATGATGAGTACCAGCCGCTCTTGCCGGCGTTGTCGGCGTTCTGCTTCCACTCATCGCGTATGCACAAAAAGACTTGGTGTTAGGACCCTTCGTGAAAGGAGGAGGACAAACGTAAGCAAGATTTTTGTTTGGTCTAAGAAGGTAGTTCCAAAACATGACATTTTGAAATCGCCTAAAAAAGAATTTACTGTCGGGTGGACGGTAACGCGAAAAGGTATTTTACATCGCTTGTGCGGTGATAAGAGAAAGCGCCCGTATAGGTGCTTAATAAAAATTATTGTCGACGGACGGTAAGCGTGTAAGGAGAAATAGTATGGGATTAGGTTCAGCAATAGCGGGGGCAGCTGTCGATGCTGCCGAGAAACAAGCTGAGATGAATCAGCGTTTGAAGGGCAGAACGCCTGAACAACAAAAAATCATCAAGTATTTTTATAGATCGAAAGGGTGCTTGAGCGAAGGCTTAAGCGACCAGGAATACGAAAGCATGGTCATGCAGAAAGCCAAGAGTATGGATTTCAAGCAGAAAGCGCTATCCAAAATCGGGCTTGATGAATCGCAAGTGAATGAGGTTGACCCCATCCACTTGGAGGATTATCTGTTTGATGACAAGGCATTTGCGCTTCTCGGAAAAGACGCCGTGTGGCGCAGCTCCGCATATCAGGTTTCGTGGTTATTCTTTAGTGCCACTCAAGTCTATGTGTATCAATACACCTTTAACATGGATGAAGACGGGAAAAAAGAGAGGACCGAAGAATACTTCTATAAAGACATTACTAATTTTCAGACTACCACCGAAACAACTGAAAAAGTAGTTCCGGGCAAAGTGAGCTGCACCGGTAATGTAAGCTATGTGCGTACCAATGTTGATTCAAACCGTTTCGCCCTTGTCGTGCCGGGAGATAAGTTCTACTGCGCGATGCAACAGGATGATTATAGCGAGAAGGCGATTCAAGGGATGAAAGCAAAGCTTCGGGAGAAAAAATCGTAATTGGAGTATGTATGCAGTAGATGCCGTTACCCATGGATTAGCTTGTGTTTCTATGTCTAGCGGCATCGGTGCATACTTAAAGGAGAACTAAATATGGTAACTCAAGTTCATGATACCAAATGCCGGAGCTGCGGGGCGGCTGCCGATATTGGACAAACAAAATGCCCTTTTTGCAAACAACCTGTGCTGATTTCAACATTCAACAGCGTATTTTCTATGCCTATGCCCATGGTAAATCAATACGCCGCTACATACCGGGAGGCTTTGCAAAGTGAACCTGACGCAAAGGATTTGAATAACGCAGTCGCCATGTGTTACTTAAAACTCAAGCTCTACGACAAGGCTCTCGCCGCATTCGAGAAAGCAATAGAAGATAATTTTGACAACTCTGAAACTTTCTTTTACGCCGCGATTTGTCTCCTTGCCGGCAAAAAAGCATTTTTGGCGCAACGACCAGCAATTGATAAAATCGAAGAATACCTCAATGCCGCTCTGATGATAGAACCCAGAGGGATTTATCATTATTTTTTAGCCTACATAAAATACGACTATTTTGAACGTAAATTCTTAAACACATCTCCGACGTATCAAGAAGCATTGGAGAGTGCGAATACAGCGGGACTGTCGCCGATTGACATTGATCAACTATACGGGATCCTGGGGGTTTCCCGCCCGGAAACGTTATAAAGGAGTAATGGGAATGGGAATGAGGATGCGGCAGATGCCGACAGAATGGGAACAGGATGTTGCTGAAATGTATGTCAATGCGCGTCAGCTTTTCAGACCGAATACAACGGTCAAAACAGTATTGATTTCTGTTTTTTTATTTATGATAGCAATAGGCATTGCCACATGGATTGTACATTCTGTTTTAATGACTGACGGCATCTTTGCGTACTTACCGTCTGGTGTGCATGATTTGTACCACGCACATCCTTCGTTATCAATCGTCATGCTCTATGCGATTGTCAGCTTCACCGCATCGCTTTTTTGTTTCAAGTATGCGGTCATCGGAGCGATAAAACTCTACCAGCATTACGCGCCGGAAGAAATCCGGCGGCGGTGTTTGTTTATGCCGACGTGCTCCGAATATGCAATCATGGCGGTACAAAAATATGGCGGTATTATTGGTTTGTGTAAAAGCTATTTCCGTCTTTTTTATCGCTGTAAAGGAAACATATACCAAATAGATTATCCATAAGGAGGATTATTATTATGGCACTTTTTGGGAAAAACCCAAACGAAGCCGCCTATGCTGGCGGTAAAAAACACTGGGCGGATGTTGTCAAAAACTCCGGCTCAGGCGAGCTCCTCATTTGGCGTCAGCCGGAAGAGGACTTTAACACCAATTCAACGCTCATCGTTATGCCCGGTGAAGCAGCCGTCTTTATAAAAGGCGGCGTTATCGAGCAGACTTTTGGCAACGGCACCTATAAGCTCTCAACAGAGAATTATCCGTTTATCAGCCGCTTGCGGAACGCTTTCACGGGCGGAATAAGCACCTTTAGCTGCGTTGTCTACTTCGTCCGCACGGCGCACAGCATGGAGATTTTGTGGGGAACGTCATCGCCTATCCAAGTGCGCGACAAGTTGCTCGGCATCGCCACCAAACTCCGCGCACGAGGCGCCTACAAAATTCAGGTTGATGACCCGCAAATATTCCTCACCAAGCTCATCGGATGCAATATCAATATCGTGGATCAGCAGGAGCTCTTAGAAGATTACTTCGCAAACGAATTTCAAAGCAAGATAAAATCAAGTATTACCCGCGCGCTCAATGAAACACAAACTGAACTGCTTGGAATTGAGTCTCGCTTAGATGAGTTCGGCGAAACTGTCGAGCCGTTTCTCGGTGAAGTGCTGGAGGATTACGGCTTAAAGCTTGTTAAATTCTCCATTGCTGCGCTCGACATGGACGAAAATGATGAACTACGGCGCCGTTATGACGAGATTGGCATGGACGCTATGAGCAAATTGAGGAACGCGCAGGCTGATAAGGGCGTTATGAATGTACTTGGAAACGATTGGGGTAAACAACAAGCGGTGAATATTCTTGGTACACTCGCATCCAACCCTGATTCGGGCGGAGCAGCTTCCGCCGGAGCGGGGCTTGGTATGGCTGTAGCTGCCGGCGGAATTTTCGGAAATATGGCGCAACAGATGTTCAACCCCATGCAACAACAAGTTCAGCCCCCCGCCGCTCCGCCGCAAGCTGGATTTACGCAACAATCTGCGGACGCATCAGATCCGGCTCCGGTTGCCGCCGCCGATCCTATTGCCACGCTTAAAAAATTAAAGGAGATGCTCGATATGGGGCTAATCGAACAGGCGGAATTCGACGCTAAAAAAGCGGAAATTATGAGTAGGATATAGGCGTCTCAGACGCTTTTAAACTTCCGTTCAGTAAGAAAACGGGGGAAGATATTTTGATTGTCTATAGGAATGTGTAATATGAAAAAAATAAGTGTTTTGTGGATTATTCTTGATTTAATTTTTTTGGTAGTTTTCAATGCCATTTTCTTTGTGGCGGGCGGTGCCGAGCATAGCGTATCCGTATGGATTTCCTACGGGTTTATTCACTTCGCATATTTTATGCTATTGCTCACGCCGTTCCTTATCCGTAGTGGTAAAAGCGCGAGTGTGTTTGGATTTGCTCTGTATTCAATATCAGCAGTTTACTTTTTTGTAGAATTTGCCGCGGGTCTTGTTTTTATTTTTATTTCTCCAGAGGGTTATACCTCAGCGCTGTTGGTTCAACTTTGTATTGCCGCGATATACGGTATTATGTTAATTTCCCACATGATTGCCAATGAGCATACCGCAGAGCCAGAAGAAAAACGGCAGGATACAATCGCATCCACTAAGCTCATGTCCGCGAAACTTAAGAGTTTATTAGGAAGAATAAGCGATAAAGACGCAAAAAAGAAAGTCGAAAGAGTGTACGATACGGTTCGTACACTGCCGGTACAATCTCGGCCAAACTTAGCACAAATGGAAAACCATATCCTTCAATCTATCAATGAACTTGAGGACGCGATTTCCAGAGGAGACAAAGAACGCACCATAACATTGGCAAGTTCGTTATTGCAGGAAGTAAAATCTCTGTAATGTAGGGTTTTCCTGTGAGGCGTTAAACCGCAGCAAGCTGTGGAGTATTAAACCCTACCGCGAATAAACGTATACCCATAATCAAATTTTAATGTCTCAATAATTTTGTTAATATCGGAGATGTATTTATTGTAATTATTTTTTGGTAATAGAATATTTATTGAGATGATACCACCTTTACCAAGAAAGGTAATAGTAACACTTCTTAATAAACCTATTCCGCTGACGGAGGATTCTGAATTATATATTATTATTTTCCTTTATCTATCAATTAATGGGGCGGTTGTAGTAAAATTATCTATAAATAATTTGTAGCCAGAATTATTTATGAACGAATTTAAGTCTGTAATTCCAAAAAAGTTTTACAAAATCATTCTAATTTATATTAAGCCCCTTTATAATGATGAAGATACCCACGATATTCGCGGTTCTTAGCGTGTATTCGCGGACATTTATCAATAAATCAGCGTTAATCTGCGGACAATTAAACCTAAGCGTTTATCCTGCTGCTAGCAGCCTGTTGGACTTCTCCCCTCCTTCCCCAGAGCGAGCGCATTAAAATGAAAAATCACGAAAATCCGCAGATTTTACAGATTGATTCAGAAAAAATTTACGAAAGACGTGAAGAAAAGGCGAATTCATAAGGATATTTTATGATTATTCCTGTGCATTCGCGGACAAGGGGAAGGCATTCTCGGTCAGCGCATACGCACTGCCATACTCCTTACCGCGCACTTTGCCGTCGGTGCCCTCGCTCGGTGCCATCCTCTTCATCTGTGTTAAACAGAAGGTGTGCGGTAACGCCGCCACAGGCGGTCTAAGCCTTGCCCGAGAAGGGCGATTTGTTCTCTTGGGTTTTAATTCCCCGCCCTGTAGGGCAGTTAAACTGGGGGATGCGGGGGGGGGGGGGGGGCGCATAAGCAAATATTTAATGGATAAAAATTCAAAACCCAGTGGCGATGCGGCACGGATTTTTTATTGCGCACCCCCGGAAGAAAATGCACTTCCCCCTGGGCCAA
>JAITNZ010000110.1 GCA_031290205.1 Spirochaetaceae bacterium | reverse complement strand
TTTCTGCCTTGTTTATCACCATTATTCATATCCTTTTTCGTCTTCCGTTCGTGTTGTTCGTGAGGTTCGTGGTTACAATTTTCTTAATTCCTCATACGGGGTTGAATTCGGAACTGCTGATCTTCACTGTTAGGCTATTGACGTAAATCACTATTTCATCTACACTCTCATCTCAAGCACGATGGTGATTTTCCCTCATTTTGTGTAACTATTTGGGGGAAAAATAAAAAACAGAGGAGAGTCCCATGAAACGGACATATCAGCCGAGTAAGGTTAAGCGGAACAGAAAATTTGGGTTTCGCGCACGAATGAAAACGAAGGGCGGGCGGCTTATTTTGAAGCGCCGGCGGGCGAAGGGGCGCACCAAGCTCAGCGCAGCGGACGAGAAGAAGCCGTATTAGCGGGGCGGAAGGCGGCGGGAAGCGTTTTCCGTTTCCAAGTGAGGAGCGCTTAAAGCGATCTGCCGACATCAGCGTGCTTTTTAAGCGCGGGAAGCGTGTTTCGTGTGCAGGAGCGCGGCTTTTTTTCATGCACAACGGCGCAGCCGCCAACCGGATTGCTTTTGTTTTTTCACGACAGTTCGGGAATGCGGTGCAGCGGAACAGGGCGCGCCGTCTAGGACGCGAGGCGTATCGACATCTGCGTTCGGCATTGAAGCCGGGCTTTGACATGGTATTGCTCGTCTATCCCGATGAAAAAGCCCGCTTGGAGTCAAGATTGGAACAATTGAATAGCTTGTTTACAAAAGCGAGTCTTATAAACAGGAATGAAACAACTACTTAAAAAGTTCATTCTCTATGCGCTTATGTTTTACAAAGAGGCAATTTCCCCTCATACTCCTCGCTGTTGCAGATTTTACCCCTCCTGCTCGGACTATGCGCGCGAAGCAGTCGAGAGACACGGCATCCGGCGTGGTCTTTTGTTAGCGATAAAAAGATTGCTTCGCTGCCACCCGTTTCATAGCGGCGGTTATGATCCGGTGCCGCTTAAAAGCGGGAACTAAATTTTGGATTAGATTGAGGTCAGATGGAAAAAAGAACAATTTTAGCGATAGTTATTTCGCTTGCGATAATAATAGTATATTATGTTATCATATCGGTGGTTTCCCCGCCGAAGCCCACTCCCATAGAATTGACGCGCCCCCTGCAGAGCGAAAGCGTTGATAGTGCAAAGGCTGAGCCTTCCCGAGTTTCCGATGGGACGACGATTGCTACGGCTCAGGCGGTGCAAGCAACGGCGGCAGGCGATACGGCAAGCGCGTTGCCGCGCCGGATTGACGACGATGCGGGAGCCGAGCGGCTTTTTACCATCAATACGAATTTGATTGAGGCGGTTTTTACAAATGCGGGCGGCGATTTAGTGTCGTTTATATTGAAAGAACACCGCGATGGTGATACCGGCGTCGATATGATCCTCCGCGGCGATGCGGAACCTCACGCGCTTGCCATCGCGTTTGGCGGGCAAGACGCGCCTGCAGAGCGTTCGATTTTTCACACACGTCAGCTTTCGGATACCGAGTTGGAGTTCTCCGCCACATTCGAATTGCAGGGCAGCTCATTCACGCTTACCAAGAAATACACGTTCGTCCCCGATGAATATATGTTCAAGCTCTCCCTTACCATTGACGGGGAGGGGGGGGGGGGAAGGAAAAATTCCCGCGCTTGATTTCACGTCGAAAGATGGCGCTGCCGCGTATACCCTCAGCTTTGGTCCACAGATAGGACCCAGCTTTGATGCGCTTGATGAACGGCAGGATTACCGGCATTATCTAGCGTTTATTGACGGTACCGTGAAGACGCAAAAGGTTAGCGACTCAGAGGATGCTCATCTTGATTCATCGCTTACATGGGCATCGATAGCCGGTAAATATTTTTCCCTCATTGTAGTGCCCGATAACACCGCATACCGGTATACATTTTCCGCCTCGCCGCGTGAAGCGGGTTTAAGCGCCGCATCTCGTCTATTTATCGAGCGTCCCCGCATCAATGCGTCCATACAAAATGACGTGCTTTATTTTTATTTAGGACCCAAGACATCGCAAGCGCTTGAAATATACGATACGAACAAGAGCACGTTGGGGAATTTTACTGGATACGGACTTTCAGCAGCGGCGAACACCAGTGGTTTTTGGGCAATCTTAAATCCGCTTGAATGGGTGTTAAAGCGGCTATTAACCTTGTTTTATTATCTCATTCCTAATTACGGAGTAGCTATCATTCTGGTAACATTACTTGTTAAGCTGATTTTATTTCCGCTTACCAAGAAGAGTTCGGAAGGCACATTGCGTATGCAGGCGTTGTCGCCAAAAATTAAAGAGATACAGGCAAAGTATAAAGATAACCCGCAGAAGATGCAGGTCGAAATGGGGGCGCTCTACAAGAAAGAGGGCTACAATCCGCTTTCCGGATGCCTTCCCATGTTGATACAGATACCGATATTCTTTGCGATGTATAATATGTTCAACAATCATTTTGATCTTCGCGGCGCAATATTCATACCCGGCTGGATTCCCGACCTATCGCTGCCTGAATATATACTGAGTTTTGCGCCCTATAAAATTCCGATATTCGGTTGGAGTGAACTACGCATTCTGCCGTTTATCTATGTCGGCTCGCAGCTACTCTATGGGAAGGTAACGCAAACGCCCGACCAGGCGGGCAACAGCCAAATGAAGATGATGCTCTACGTCTTACCGGTAGTATTCTTCTTTGTGCTGTATAATGTACCATCAGGCTTATTAGTCTATTGGATATTTTCAAATGTTTTAACGATGGTTCAGCAATTAATCATCAATAAATATATGGCAAAAAAAAGAGCCGGTATCAAACAAATTGAAGAGGAACAAAAAAAATACATTGTTCCCCCTAAAAAAAAGAAACGGAGGTAGTTTATGAAGTATGAGTTTGAAGGTAAAACTGAAAAAGAAGCTATCGAAAAAGCGATGCAGGAATTGGGTTTAGACCGAGACAGTTTTGATGTTGAGATTCTAGAAGCCCAACGCGGTGGTTTTTTCAAGAAGGGGTATGTTCGTATATGTTTACATACCAGTGACACAGGCAACAAAAGCGGTGATATCGATTATAACAGCCCAAGGAAACCACGAGTGCGCCGTGAGCCTGAATCTGAGGAGCCGGCGGAAGTGGAATTCGAGAGCGCGACAATCGAATTTATCACGACATTGCTCAAAAAGATGGGATGTGATTGCACGGTGAGCGTCGAACGGCGTGAAAAAAAGAAAACAACTTTTGTTGTCGAAACTAACAATTCGGCAATCGTGATTGGGAAGAAGGGCAAGAATCTTGATGCGATTCAACTGATTGCTAACCTCCATTCAATAAAGCTCAACAGGAGCGATCCGAAAATTATTTTGGATTGCGAAAATTATCGTCTGCACCACGAAGAATCGCTTATCCGGCTTGCCTATTCGGTTGCCGCAAAAGTGCGCAACACGAAACAATCGATGCTGCTTGAGCCGATGAATCCTTATGACAGGAAGCTCATTCATGCGACGATAGGCGAGTCGGGAGATGTCGAAACAAACAGCGAAGGCGAGGGCTTGTTTAAGCAGATTCGCGTATCGTATCGCGGCAAACGTTAGGCACCATCGTAATATCGAAATGATTTAATGGTGATATGAACAAGTTCGTATTAGTTGCCTTCTGTGCTTTATTCTGCTCCTCGTTCCTCAATGCGAGTCCTGCGCTTGATAAGCTTTTAAGCGCAGGACTTGTCGAAAAACTCTTTGCGACAGGCTTCCTCTCGGAAGCTCATTTTGATGATCTAACCTTGAGTTTCGCGCCGAAAGACGAAGCTCTTCTCGAGACGATTGCGGAAGCGAAATTAGCAATTACACCCAGTCTGCTGATAGAGAGCCTCTGTTACTATACAAAGCCCGAGCAATCATCCGAGTGGACTGATGCGGAACGAACGACGTTGTTTAATGGTATCGTTTCGATTAGCACACTTGCCGGTTTGCGTTATTATTCTAACAGCAAAAAGGGAACAAGGCTTTTTTACGAAAAGTCATATATTATCGACTCGCCTGAACGCAAGAATAAGCAAAGCGATCCTGTGTTTACTTCTGACAATTTGCCCGCAACATTGACACTCTACGCCGAGCAGAAAGATTTAACATTCGGCAATAACATTTACAAACTTGATTTTTCAATCCACAAAGAGGCGATCCTCTTTTCTCAACGTAATGAAACAAACATGTATTACGGCTTCCTCCCTGTGCTTGGCAAGGAGAAGCTCCACTCTATTATCGCGATAATTGACGCGGGGGACCATATACTCATCTATATGGTCTCGATGGCGGACGCCATGTCCCTTCTTGGCATGAAGAACCGGATAGCCATCTCTTTTGCCTCAAGAACGGAGGCGGTTCTCGGCTGGTTCACCGAAAAAGCCAACGCAGTATATAAAGGGCAGCCGTAACGCTGATTAATTGCGCCACAATGTGCCACGGAGCAATCGGGGAGGCAATGCGAGGTATTGACAAATTAAAATTTGTGTTTTATAATAAATTAACATGAAGCTTGGTCATTCTGAAAACAGCGAATTTTCCTCATTTTTAACGTCGCCGCAGACAAATTTCAGCCTTGGCGCCACAGGCGGCGCCTCATGCACTGTCCTGCCTTGCCTTCACGGTGAAAAGAGCTTTCGTTGCGGCGCAAAACTCCGCTCTCCAAGCGAAACCCAGCGGCTCTCGACCAAAAAAGTATCTCTTGGGTCAGGAACCGAACTAACACGCCGAACCGCGTCTTTTCCCTTTTCCCTTATACCTTTTCCCTTACCCCCC
>JAITNZ010000014.1 GCA_031290205.1 Spirochaetaceae bacterium | reverse complement strand
ACATTAATGCCAGACGGCTGGAAGGAGAAGGCAAGAGAATTTAAAGCCTTTACTCGAACTCGCAAGCTAAAAACGGTGGTTGATCTTTTGCAACTGGTTTTTTTATATTTAACCATCGGGAGGTCTTTCGGGGTGACGAGTTCGATAACCCAACAGAACATCGAGGGGTTTAATTAGCTATAGTGTCCGCAGATTAACGCAGAAAAAGTCCGCGAAGGACGCGAATAATGATGAAGACACTCATCGATATTCGCGGTTCTTAGCGTGTATTCGCGGACACTTATCAATAAATTCGTGAAAATCCGCGTTAATCTGCGGACAATTAAACCTTTGCGTTTATCATGGCTTTCTACCGTGTGCAATTTATTTTTCGGTTGACAGGGGGCTCCCCCCTCCTCCCTAATTACCCTTCTCTTTACAGGTGCGGGAGGTGCTGAAGTTAGCTATCCGAAAACCAAGTTCGGTATCCAGAGCACGAGTCCTGGCAGGAAGACGAGAATCGCCAGCTCCAGCAGAACCGCGCCCATGAAGGGGAGCGAGTATTTGGTGTATTCCTCCGGCGGGCAGTCTATGATGCCACAGACCGTGTAGAGCGCCGAGCCGATGGGCGGCGTCATCACGCCGAGCGTGACTATCGTTGCCATGAGGACGCCGAAATGCACGGGGTCCATCCCAACGGACGTTACCATTGGCAGGAAAATCGGCGTAAGGAGGAGGAAGTTCACGTTGCTATCGACGAACATCCCCGAAACAAAGAGGAAGCCCAGCATGATAATCGTGAGCAACTGGGGGTTGTCGGTAATGCCGAAGATAAACTGGCTCATCACGCTGGGAAGCTGCACCCAAGTAATCGCATAGCTGAAGGGACCGGACATGGCGATGATCAGCATGATGGCGCCGTTGTCTTTAACCGTCGTTACCAGCGCACTCTTGAACTTTTCCCAGGTAAGCTCTTTATAGACGAACTTCCCGATGACGAGCGCATAGACGACGGCAAACGCGCCGGATTCGGAGGCGGTGAAGATGCCGAAACGGATGCCGACGATGAGGATTATCGGGAAGAGTAGCGCCCATATCGAATCGCTCAGGTCGGTGATAAGTTCTTTTGCGCCCAGCGCCTGCACATCCTTCCTCGGCGGGTCGTACCGGTAGTAGCGCGAGGTAAGGCTCGTCGTTGCCATGAGGAACGCCATCATCAGGATGCCGGGGATGATGCCTGCGGCAAAGAGCCGCCCTATCGACACTTCGCCGACAAAGCCGAAGATTATCAGCCCGAGGCTCGGCGGGATGGTCGCCGTAATCAGCGCAGTAACGCAGTTTACCGCGCAGATATAGCCCTTTTTATAGCCGATCCGCATCATTTCGGGTCCGAGGATGCGGGTCTCCATCGCGGCATCGGCGGTCGCCGAGCCCGAAACGCCGCCCATCAGCGTGCTCATCACGACGCTAATTTGGGCTGTCCCCCCATACATCTTCCGCGTGAGCATACGGGCAAGCCGGAGCAGGCGCTCGGTGATGCCGGAGACGTTCATCAGGTTGCCGGCAAAGATGAAGAAGGGCACGGCGAGAAACGCAAAGGACTGGCTCTGCGCGACAATCCGCTGGACGACGATTTCGGGGGGCAGGACGGGCGTTACCGCAAAATACGCCATGCCGGCGATGCCGATAACAAAGGCAATCGGCATCCCCAGCACGAGGAACACCACAAAACAGAGCAACAAAAACGACATGCGCTACTCCTTTTTGGCTAAACTCAAGATACGGCGCCGTATCTTGAGCATAGTCGAGAATATCATCGATACTGAGGCGAGAACGATGCTGATGGTAACGATTGAATAGGGCACCGGCATCGATTGATACGTCCTAATCCATTCGTCTTTTGCCAGTTTCGCGCCGAAAAATACCACAAATCCAAGCCCCACGAGAATAATGATGAAGAGAAATATTTCGAGTATACTCCGCAGTTTTTTCGGGAGGTTTCGGGTAAACAGGTCGATGCCGACGAGCTGCCCGCTCCGGTATGCTATATCGGCGCCGAGAAACGCCGTCCACGCCAGAAGGAGCATCGCCATGTCAATATTCCATGACATGGAAACGCGGAAAAAACGGAGTATCGCCGACATAAAGACCAACGCTATTAAGCCGACGAACCCCGTCCCGCACACAATCACCTCTGCTTTACAGAGGAGGCGGTACACTTTTCTCATCTCAATTAAATGCCGAGCTGTTTGAACAGCGTCGCTTTGAGTCCTGCAGTCATTTTAAGATCGTTGTTCGTGTAAAGCGGCGCCACTGCATCCGAAAATTCTTTGGTGTTAACCGTGTTGATTTTCGTCTTGCCGTTCCCCTTGCTCTTGTAGGAATCGTAGTATCCCTGCTCCTCGTCGGCGATGATCTTCGAATACTTTGCGGCGGTGTCGGACACCGTTTTGATGAAGAACGCCTTTTCAGTATCGTCGAGCTTGTCGAGCAGCGCCTTTCCGCAGACAAAGCTGCTCTGAAGCATATAGTGTTTGGTAAGGGCGAGCGAGCTCGTTACTTCGTAGAGCCGATAGCTGTCCGCTGTCGAAGCCTGAATTTCGCAGCCGTCGAGGGATTTTGCCTGAATGCCCGAATAAATATCGGTGGCGTTCATCGTCGTCTGCGCATAGCCTAAGTATTTGGCAAGGGCATTGCCGACGGCATTGCCGAACCCACGGATGCGCAGCCCCTTAAGGTCGGCAAGCTTGGTAACATCCTTCGTCGTGTAAAAGTTGCGGAAGCCGTTGAACATATCGGCGAGCAGCACCACGCCCTGTGCTTCAAGGGCTGCCTGCCATGTTTTGTAAAGCTCCGTATCGGGAAGCTTTTGCAAAATCGTGTAGTCGGTAAGAACATAGGGCGCCATCAGAATGTTGAGGTCGGGAATCTGAAACTGGCTGGCGAGCCTGCCCGGATCCGACGGTATGACGAGGTTGCCGCCCATCTTCGCCTGCTGAACAAGGTCGTCGGTATCGCCGGACAAGGACCCAGCCGTATACACCTTCACCGCATACCGGCCAGTTTTATTCAAAATATCCGCCGTTTCCTTCATCATGCGGCTCTGTCCGCTCGTATCGCCTTCGGTACCAGCAAAAACCACCTGAATTTTCGAACTGTCTCCGCCGCCAGAGGCAAAAACAAACGAACCCGCAACGAGCGTCAAAACGCTCATCAATAAAAACTTTTTCATAGATCTCCTCCAAGAGATATTATTTTTTTTGAGGCTTAAGTAAAAAAATCCCTAAGCCCTGATGTAATGGTATACCCTGAGTGAGAATCTGTCAACTAATTTGTGAATGGTTGTGAATGGTTGTGAATGGTGTGATTAACAAGTGCCCGTGACAGCGCTTGATTTTTGTTGTAATTAGTGTCCATCCACAAAGTCAAACCACCGGGGTGCAATTTATTTTTCGGGGTAAATTCTAAAGTGATACCTATATTGCTAACGGGGGGTCTGGGGGGCACCTCGCCCCCCAGCGGGGCGTTGCGGGGCGGCGCCCCGCAGAGGGGGTAGCGACGCAATTTTGCGGCGCGTAGGGGGAGACTTCCCCCTCCTCTACTGGATTACTACCATAGTGCCGGCTGATTTATTACGAATTTTGAAGTGCACCCGGGAGGTGCTGTAGGTATTGATAGAAGCCGACAATGCTGCTATAATGCCTTCAACAATAAAGAAGGTGGCACAGTCGCTTTCAGCTTTCCGTTCAATAAGAAAACGGGGGGATAAACGGTAACTTTTTATAGGAGGCGGCTATGATTGCCATAATCGGTGCGTTGGAAGAAGAAATAAGCCTTTTACGAGGCGAGATGGAGGGTGTCCGGACGGAAAAGACGGCTTGTTTTGAGTTTTTTGTCGGGAAACTCTGCGGGAAAGATGCCGTCCTCCTCCGCTGCGGGGTGGGGAAAGTGCAGGCTGCGGTCGGCTGCTCGGTTCTGATAAGCCGCTATGCGCCGGATTTTGTTATCAATACCGGCTGTGCCGGAGGCGTGAATCCGCCCGGAGCGCCGCCCCTCAACTTTGGCGATGCGGTGATTTCAAACGCGCTTGCTTATCACGATGTTGATGTTACTGCGTTCAATTATGCGCCGGGGCAGTTGCCAGGTCGCGCGTCGGCGTTCTTCCCCGTGCAGGAAGCGCTTGTTAAAGCGATGGAAAACGCGGTGCGGGAATTGAAAAGCGAGCAGCTCTTGCCCGCCGACTTCAAAGCGGTCGCCGGTCTTATCTGTTCGGCAGACGCGTTCATCGCCGATTCAAAAAAGGCAATCGCGCTTACGGCGGTTTTTCCCGGGCTCCGCGCGGTCGAGATGGAAGGCGCGGCTATTGCCCATGCCTGCACGCTGTTCGAGGTGCCGTTCATCGTGCTCCGCTGCCTCTCCGACATTGCCGGCGAGGAATCAACGGTTACTTACGATGAATACTTGCCCATCGCCGCGAAAAACTCATCAGCAATCGTCAAACGGTGCCTAAGGCACTTTTAGCCCATGTTGAGCGGCTTTCACATTTATAGCAGACTGAGCCGGTTTACTGCGGGTTACCACAGCGTTCCAAGAAGGTGCCTAAGCCGCTTTTAGCCTCCCGTTCGATATGAAAGCGGATATTTTGGACGCTTGACAAAAGACAACGGGGGGGTATAGTTACAAATATGGGCAATAAAACCTTAAATAGCGCCGGCAAGGCGAAAAATGACGAATTCTATACTCAAATCTCGGATATAGCCAAAGAATGTTCCCATTACAAGGAACATTTTAAGGGGGAAACCATTTTTTGTAATTGCGATGACCCTTACGAGAGCGAATTTATTAAATATTTTGCGTTGAGTTTCAATCACCTTGGGCTGAAAAAATTGCTTGCCAGTTGCTATATCGGCTCGCCCATCGCTAACACGCAGTTGTCGCTTTTTGATTATGAAAGCGCGGAAAACAAGACAACTAAATCACCTCATAGAATCGAGATTACAGAGGTAGCAGACGAGGATGCCGAGGGGCTAAGAGGGCTTCCTCTTGTCGAGAATCTTTTACGAAACCGGAAAAACGCCTTGGCGCGGCTACAGGGCGACGGGGATTTTCGCTCAGCCGAATGTGTAGAGATGCTCAAAGAGGCGGATATTGTTGTTACCAATCCGCCGTTTTCTCTTTTCCGTGAATATGTAGCGCAACTAATGGAATATGACAAAAAGTTTTTGATAATCGGGAATAAAAATGCGATTACCTACAAAGAAACTTTTAAGCTGATAAAAGAAAACAAAATGTGGATAGGGCGTATGCCTATGGGTACTGATATGTTGTTTAATGTGCCGGGAAAATACTCAAAAAACTTTCTTGAAAACAAGAAGGAGGGTAGCGCATATAGAATAGTAGACGGAGTGATTAAAGGCAGATCGCAAGCCTGCTGGTTTACTAATATTGACCATAAAAAACGCCACGAAAAATTTCGTTTCTACAGAAAATACACAGCGGAACTATATCCGCATTATGATAATTACGACGCGATAGAGGTTAGCAAAGTTGCTGACATACCCGAAGACTGGGACGGCGTTATGGGCGTGCCTATAACTTTTTTGGATAAATATAATCCGGCGCAGTTTGAGATTATTGGTATTGATAGATATGTTGAAGATAATCCGCATTATGGGCAAAGATTCAAACTTGATGGTAAGGAAATTTACGCCCGTATTTTAATCAAAATGAAATAGGAGGAACACAAAATGAAAATTGATTTGCATAAAATTCCTATTCGGGAATTGGTAAAGGATTATGTCAACTCTGACGAAGAAGGCGTCCAGGGTTACGGCGGCAAGCTCGACGTCCGCCCGAAGTATCAACGGGAATTTGTATATAAAGACGCACAAAGAGATGCTGTAATTGATACCGTTCGCCAGAATTTTCCGCTCAATGTCATGTATTGGGTGAAGAATTCTGAAAACAGTTTTGAAGTGCTTGATGGGCAGCAACGGAGTATCAGTATTTGCGAATATGTCCAAAATAACTTTCCAAGAGAATATAAATTCTTCAAGACACTTACAAATGACGAACAGGACCAGATACTGAGCTACGAACTAATGGTTTATTTTTGCGAAGGCACTGACTCGGAAAAATTAAAATGGTTCAAGGTTGTAAATATCGCGGGTGCGGTTTTGACTAAACAGGAATTGCGGAACGCCGTATATACCGGCTCGTGGCTCTCGGATGCGAAAGCCTATTTTAGCAAAACAGATTGCACCGCAGCTAAAATCGGATATAAATATTTAAACGGCTCGGCAATCAGACAGGATTATTTAGAAACTGCCCTTGATTGGATTTCAAACGGCAATATAGAAAAATATATGTCGGAACATCAGCACGACTCGGATGCCCTCCCCTTATGGTCTTATTTTCAATCGGTCATCACCTGGGTCGGCGGCAAGTTTTCCAATTACCGCAAAGAAATGAAAGGACTTGACTGGGGCGTTTTATACAACGCATTTAAGGACAAGCCTCTTGATGCCGCCGCGCTCGAAAAAGAAATCGCGGTTCTTATGCAAGACGATGATGTCAGTAACAAAAAAGGCATTTACGAATATGTGCTGGATCGCGATGAACGGCACTTAAACATTCGCGCTTTTACGGACAACATGAAGCGCGAGGCTTATGAACGGCAGAACGGAAATTGCAACAAATGCCTCAAACATTTTAAGTATGAATCAATGGAAGGCGACCATATAGACCCCTGGCATTCAGGCGGTAAAACAAATGCGGCGAATTGCCAAATGTTGTGTAGAGAATGTAACAGAAGAAAATCAGGGATATAAAAAGATTGCAATAATTCAATATGAAAACGGGATTAAATAAACGATAACTTTTAAGAGGAGTATAAAATGAAAAAAAAGATTGTGCTTGCTTATTCGGGGGGGCTTGATACCTCCGTCATAATTCCTTGGCTTAAGGAAAATTATGAGTGCGAGGTGCTTGCCCTCTGCGTCGATGTGGGGCAGGCGGCGGATTGGAAGAGCGTTACGGAGCGCGCATTCACCTACGGAGCGGCGAAATGCGAAGTCGCCGATGTGCGCGAGGAGTATGTGCGCGATTACATCTTCCCTGCGCTCAAGGCAGGGGCGGTCTACGAGGATAAATACCTCCTCGGCACGGCAACCGCGCGCCCGCTGATTGCGAAAACGCTTGTTGGCTATGCGAAGAAAGAAGGCGCGCAGGCGATTGCCCACGGGGCGACGGGCAAGGGCAACGACCAGATACGCTTCGATTTGGGGATCATGGCATTCGCGCCGGAAATCGAAATCATCGCCCCCTGGAGGACATGGGACATCAAAAGCCGCGAGGAAGAGCTCGAATATCTTGAAAAACGCGCCCTCCCCGTGCCGATGAAAAAAGCCGACTCTTACAGCCGCGACGACAACCTCTGGCACATATCGCATGAGGGGCTGGAGCTCGAAGATCCGCGAAACGAGCCGCTCTACGGCACCATGCTCCAGATGTCCGTGCCGCCCGAAAAAGCGCCTGATACCCCTGAATACGTCGAAATTGAGTTCGAGAAAGGCATCCCCGTCGCGGTAAACGGCACGAAGGCAGGCGGCGTCGAGATCATCGCCATGCTGAACAGGATAGGCGGCAGGCACGGCGTCGGGCTCTGCGACCTCGTCGAAAACCGCGTTGTCGGCATGAAGAGCCGCGGCGTCTACGAAACCCCCGGCGGCAGCATCCTCTACTATGCCCACGCCGAGCTTGAACACCTCTGCCTCGACCGGCAAACCTACTCCTTCAAACAACTTGTCCGCGAAAAAATGGCAGACATCATCTACGGCGGGCTCTGGTTCACCCCGCTGCGGGAAGCGCTCGCCGCGTTTGTCGACTCGACCCAGCAGAACGTCAGCGGCACCGTGCGCCTCAAACTTTACAAAGGCGGCATCCACTCCGCAGGGGCATCCGCACCCGCCTCACTCTACAACGCCGAAATCGCCAGCTTCACCACCGGCGACCTCTACGACCACGCCGACGCAAAAGGCTTCATCCGCCTCTACGGACTGCCCATACTCGTGCGTGCATTGATGAAAAAAAATGGAGAAAAATGAATGAAGCGCCCTTTTCATAGTGAAGGCAAGACTGAGAGCGCCCTAGCAGCCTGTTGGACTTCCCCCTCCCCCCATCCTCCCCCCTGTGCAAAATGCTGCGGGGTATTAAACCCCACTGCGAATAAAGCGCTTTAGGATGCTTTACTTTTCCTTGTTTTATACCGATAAAGCAGTATGCTCAATAATTATACCACTATATTGAAGGCTCAGCGGGTTGAGCATAGACTGCCCGCTTCTTATGCGGTGCATGGGAATACGGTGCTTAAGGCGAGGCAGGATGTCCCTCAAAGGCGTCCGTCGGCGTTGTATAGGAATCTGACGGACAGCAAGGTCGTCCGTAATGAGGCTGCCGCGCCGCGCCCCGCGCCGGAATGGGGCGGCGAAAAAGTGCTTTCGATGGAAAATAACGCCTCCATTGCTGTTGCGTTCAACGACGCCGAGCAGATTCAGAGAAAAAAAATGGAAAATGATGCCGCCGATGCCGTGCTTGATGGCGTCGAGCAGCTTCAGACAAAAAAACTGGAAGCGCCCAAGTGGCGCTGGGTAAAAACAAGGCACAGGTGGGAAGAAAACCGGGAAACGGGCAGCGATGAGAGCGCTGATATCAGGGCGAATGAAACGGATAAAGCGGAATCGCACGTCGCAAAAATTTTCCCTCGAATGGTGATGATAATCGCCAGCGTCTGTACGCTTGGCTTTTTTGCCTACAATGCGCTCCTCTGGCAGAGCGATGAAAATCAAATCCGTCCGCCGGCTGATAAACAGATTCGTAACCAGATGTTCAGTTTTATTTCGGGGAACGGCGCTGCCGTCGTGCAAAACGAGGTAAGCGCCGACATTCACAAGGAACTTCTGCCGATAAATACGAGCGAAACATTCGGCTGGCAGTATTACACCGTGCGAAAAGGCGATTCCGTTTCGAAAATTGCCTCCGACCATTCGCTGTCGATGGATGCCGTCATCGCGTCCAATAATATGAAGAACGCCCGCACTATCCGCGAGGGCGATGTCCTGCGCATCCCGAACATGGACGGGATTCCCTATGCAAGTGTGAAAAACGATACCTATGAGGGCATTGCCGAAAAATTCGCTGTGCCGCTTAACGCGATTCTCGATGCAAACGATATTATGTCGCCTGAGCTTTCTGCGGGAACGCATCTCTTTATCCCGGGCGCAAAAATGCGGAGCGAAGACCTCAAAATGGCGCTCGGCGAGCTGTTCATATATCCGATTCGCGGGCGGCTTAGTTCAAGTTTCGGCTGGCGGAAGGATCCCTTTACCGGCGAGCGCCGCTATCATAACGCCATCGACCTTGCCTCCGATATAGGCGTTCAGGTCAAGGCGACACGCGGCGGCAAGATAACGACTGTTGCGTTCAGCCCGGTTTTTGGCAGATATATCATCATTTCACATGAGGACGGCTATCAATCAATGTATGCACACCTCAACGCGGCTTCGGTGTCGCAGGGGGCAAAAGTCAATCAGGGTGATAAAATCGGCGAGGTCGGCAATACCGGACACAGCACGGGTCCGCACCTGCATTTTGCCGTTTATAAAAACGGGCGTGCGGTGAACCCCCTTGAACTTCTTAAATTATAATGAGATGATGGGCAGAGTAAAAAGAAAAGGAAAGGATAGTGCGGAAACTTATCATCATTCTGATAATTCTGATTGCGACAGTTACTTTTATCAGGTCCATAGGTCCGCTTAATGCTGAAGAACACAGCGTGCCGGTAAAAACCGCCGGACTTGCGGACGGCAAGTAGATTTTTCCTGATATGGTATGTTTACTTGGGCGGAGGCGGTAACATAATGAAAAAAATAATTCTAGCCTCATGGGGGCTTTTTTTGTCTATCGTAACGGTGGTGGGGGCTGCTGATTACCAAGATACCCTTCCCGATTGGCTTTTCCCCCTGCGCGAGGCTGTCTACGAACAGCAGCTTACCGCTGACGAGATTTTCCCCCTTTACAAGACTGCTTTTGAACAGGCGGATGCGCTTTCCGGTATAGACCGGTTGAATATGCGTTCACGTTGCGATTATCTTATGGGACGCGCGTATCAGTATTATAAAATCACGGATAAGGCGATTGAACATTACGAACGGGCGTGCGCCGATGCAAAAAAAGCGCTTGACGCGCAAAAAACATCGCTCGGTTGGACGAACTATGCTGAAAGTTTATCGCAACAGTGCGCGATAAAATCAGTCTGGTGGGTTATGCTGAATGGGACTGATGTCGAAAAATTCGCGCAAAATGCGCTCAACTTAAATCCCAAAGAGGTAAAGGCTCAGTATCTAATCGCCTCGCGCTGGGTGTACGCGCCCGCGCCTTTCGCTGATGTTGATAAAGGCATCAAAATGATGGAGGATATTCTGGTAGCTAGCAACATGATGGAAAAAATGGAAAAAGACGATCTATTTAATGTATATACCGCTCTTGCTTATGGATATACACGAGATAAAAAGAAAGCAGAGGCGCTGGAATGGATAGAGCGGGCGCTGAGTGTGTATCCGTCAAATAAGTTTGTCGGCGTCGAATTAAAAGCGGAGTTGTCTAAGTAGTTTATTATGAACCTGGAAGTTTTAATTTTTCCATACTGTGCCGGACTGATTACGGTTGTGGCATATTTTTTCATCATGAGCGTAACAAACGTGATAGGGATGAGGCTTGCTACCTCAAAACCAACGATAAAGTCAGGTCCCTTTGTTTCCGTGATGGTGCCCGCACGTAACGAGGCGGCAAATATTGAACAATGTCTCGAACGCTTGTTACATCAAGACTACGCCAATTATGAAGTCCTAGTTATTGACGATAATTCAAGTGATTGCACTTATTGTATCCTCGAAAGAATCGCGGCAGTGGACCCCCGCCTTCAAATATTTAAGGGGAAACCCCTCAACGATGATTGGTATGGCAAACCGTTTGCGTTACAGCAGTTAGCGGAACATGCCAAAGGTGATATATTTCTTTTTACCGATGCCGACACCATCCATTCACCAACGAGTGTTTCCTGGGCGGTTACCAATATCGAACACACCAAAGCTGATTTAATATCAGGCTTTGTCGGGCAGATATTAAAAAACTTTGGTGAGCGCATTACCGTCCCGATAATATTTCTTTTAACAGGTTTCGTTATTCCCCTATTCCTCAACCGTTTTGTCCGCAGCGGTTATTTTTCCGCCGCAGTGGGGCAGTATATCGTCATTAAACGGGATGTATTCATTAACACCGGAGGGTTTGAGGCAATTAAAAAAAAGACCAGCGAAGACATCTATATGTCCCGTTATATCAAAGAATGTGGTTATCAAACCGAGTTTCTTGATTTGAGCGATCAGGTTTTTTGCAGGATGTATTTTGGTTTCACTGCGGCTGTTCAAGGTATCGGCAAAAATATTTATGACTTTCTTGGTAAGAATATTTTCTTGTTGTTTTTTATCGTCCTCTTGTCCTTGCTCTTCTTTTTAATGCCCTTCCCACTTTTAATTTGGTCGATCGTCACACAAAACCCCATGCTTCATTTTATTATCATCATAAATGTGTTAGCCACCCTCACATGGCTTGTTCTTTTTATAGCGCGGCGTATAAGTTGGTATAACGCCCTCCTCTGGCCATTCATGTACTGCAGTCTCGCATATATGATATTATGGTCTGGGTTCAGAACTATTTCCAAACGCGGATTCTCTTGGAAGGGACGCATCGTAAACTAATGGCATACAAACGCGGAAAAAATCTTATTAACTTTTCATTGTTTTTTAGAATAATGGCAAGCATTGTTTTTTTTTGTTTATGGCCCATAGAATATATTCTGGTGTTAGTTTTATATTCTGTCCGCTATGAAGGGCAAAAAAAATTAAGGCGGCTTAAGGGCGGCGCCGTGCTTGTGTCTAATCATACCGCCTATCTTGACCCGATAATGGTTTCAGGCGCCGCTTTACCGCGCAGGATATATCAGACGCTCCTCGAGGCAACCGTCGAAACACCGTTTTTAGGAACCTTCACCCGATTGCTCGGCGGAGTCCCGCTACCGCCCGGAATGAGGGGGCTTGAAAAATTATTGGAAACAGCAAAAACAGCATTCCGTTACCGGCACTTTTTGCATTTCTACCCCGAAGGCGAACTCTCGTTACACAATCAACAGATAGAGCGTTTTAAGTTCGGCGCATTCTATGTTGCGGCAAAACTCAACCTGCCGATCATCCCCATTGTAACGATTATATCCCAAGGGCGCTTGAAACGCAGACCAAAACGAACTCTCGTCGTGCTGGATACATTCAACCCTCAAGATTTTATTAAGTTTACCGAACAGAACAATATTGATATGCATTCTGTCGAGGAGTTTGCCGAAACCGTGCGAAGAGCCATGCAGAACGAAATCGACGTCCGCCACGCCCGCAAGCCCCGAGACGGCACACAAGCCTTCTATAAAGGGAAAGCCGCAAGAATAAAAGGGATAAATTAACTCCAGCAGCTCACCTTATTCAGCATACGGGGAAGGCTTTCTCGGTCAGCGGCACAAGCGCTAACGCGCCAGCGCTCGCTGCCATGCTCCTAGCCGCGCGTTTTGCTGTTAGGGCTTTACTGTTAGGCGGATAACGTAGCACCCAGCCAGTATGTCGAAAAGCCCTCATGCACTTGTGCTGTGGGGGCTTTTCTCTAATACGTAGCCGGGCGGGCGGGGGAGCCTCGCCGAAAAAATTCGCTGGTAGCAACTATGCAGAAAACAATCCCAAGCTACTGCTTGGGACGAGGACACGGCACCCAACAAATGCCGCCGTAGGCGAGGGCGCCTGTTTTTCGGTGAGGGTTCCCCGCCCGCCCGTCCCCGCGATTAAAATCGCGGGGCATCGGCACAAGTACGGGAGGCGCTGAAGGTATTGACATGAAAGTAACTTATCGGCTAATCTTAAAAAAGATAGAATAAGCATTGAATTGAAGAGGTGCGCGAAGGGCTCCTCTTTTTTTGTGCCCGCGTCAGTGCCTTAGGACTACTAGCCTGCCGATAATAGAGAGTGGGCGGTGCGGTTTAGGCTGAAAGAGGGCGAGGCGGCGGGGCTGTGAAGTCAAGGTTGCGAGAG
Organism: Spirochaetaceae bacterium; assembly: GCA_031290205.1. Classification (GTDB taxonomy): domain Bacteria; phylum Spirochaetota; class Spirochaetia; order Treponematales; family Breznakiellaceae; genus JAITXS01. The sequence continues at coordinate 10,329 of JAITNZ010000014.1, read as the reverse complement.
CTTGAAGTGCGGGAGGGGCGGTGCAGTATAGGCTGAAAGAGGGTGAAGCGCGGGATGAGGGGGAAGCATTTGCCGAGCAGGTTAAGCCGATAATAGAAGGGCTGGGCTTGTCCCTCGTCGGGCTGAATGTTTCCCGCCATAAGGGGAGCGTGAGCGTCCGGGCTGCGGTGTTCAAGGGCGGGGGCGGGGGCGTGAGTATTGCCGATTGCTCGAAGGCGCACCGGGCGCTGATGCCCCGGCTGGAGCTTTTGGCAGGCGGCGAAAATCTGTCGGTCGAGGTTTCCTCGCCGGGGATAAGCCGGCTGATAAAAGAAGGCGCGGAATTCAAATATTTTATCGGATGTCCGGTAAAATGCTGGATTACGGGGCTTTCAGATTGGAAGGATGGCATTTTAGAAGATGTTACAGAAACGTATATTACAATTAAGGGGAAGACGGGTATGGAAAAATTAGCGTTAGAAAGTATCGCGAAAGCGAAATTAAATTTACAGGCGGCGCGGTAATGGTTACGGATGTTTCTGAAGCGATTGAACAGATTATTCAAGAGCGTAATATATCCGAGGAATTGGCGATACAGATCGTTGAAAATACGATTCTTGCGGCGTATAAACGGCGTTTCGGCAATAACGATAATGCCGTTATCCGTTTTGATGATGCAAAGCGCCAGGTAACGATTCACGCGAAAAGGCAAGTGGTGGATGGCGTTTATGATCCTGTGTACGAGATTGAGCTTGAAGAGGCAAAACTCTTGAATCCCGATGCCGAGGAGGAGGATGAAATCCTCATCGAGCTGAACCCGAAAGAGGATTTCGGGCGCATCGCCGTGCAGAGTGCGAAGCAAACCGCGCGGCAGAATATGCGCGAGATTCGAAAAGACAGCCTCTACTCGGAATACAAGGATAAAGAGGGCGACATCATCATCGGGTACTATCAGCGTAAGTCGCGAAACAACGATACGATTTATGTTGATTTGGGCAAGATTGAGGGGGTGTTGCCGAAGAAATTCCAGTCGCCGCGCGAGGATTACCATGTAAACGACCGTATCAAGGCGCTGATTTACAAGGTTGAAAAAACGGCTACCGGTTTGCAGATTGTGCTTTCCCGCACTCATACTGATTTTGTGAAGGCTGTGTTCGAGATGGAAGTGCCGGAGGTCTACGATAAAACGGTCGAGATTCATAAAATCGTGCGGGAAGCGGGTTACCGGACAAAACTGGCGGTGTATTCAACGAATAAGGATATTGACCCCGTGGCGGCGTGCGTTGGTCCGAAAGGGTCGCGTATTCAGGCGATAATCCGCGAGCTTGAGGGTGAAAAAATTGATGTGCTTGAATTTAGCACCGACCCGCAGGAGTTCATCAAGAACGCGCTTTCGCCGGCGGCGGCGCTCGAAGTGGTTATCCTCGATGAGTCGAAGCATCAGGCGCTGGCGGTCGTCGCGGACAATCAGCTTTCGCTGGCAATCGGTAAGCAGGGGCAGAATGTCCGTCTTGCGAACCGGCTTGTTGATTGGAGTATTGACGTAAAAACCGCTGAACAGTATGCGGCGATGGATATTTACACGGATGCGCGGAAGGCGGCTTCGCAACTCTTCAGCGAGGATGACGAAGAGGAGATTTCGAAAATTGCCGAGCTGCCCGGCGTCGATATGACGGTGGCGGATCTGCTCCGTGCTAACGGCGTTGACCTCATCGATGAATTCTTTGCCGCCGAAGACGAAGGAAAGCTCGCCGCAATCGAAGGTTTAAGCGCCGAACAGATAAAAGTTATTCACGATATTATCAATGAGCTTACTGTTGAAGAAGAAGTGTATGAAACGGAGCCTGGCGCGCAAGAAGCGGGGGACATGGCGGCAAGCGAACAAGAGCCGGAAGCCGCCGCCGCGCCCGAAGGAAGTGAAACTGAGGCTGAAACCGAAGTCAAAACTGAATTCGAAGAAGAAACTGAAGAAGATGATGAATACTTTTGCCCGGAATGCGGGGCAAAAATTACGATTGGTCCCGATGCGGTAAGCGCCGTATGCCCGAGTTGCGGCACGGAATTGAGTTTGGAAGAAGAATAGGAGCAATATGGCGGATAACGACAGCACTGAGAACACAGAAAACACTGAAAACTCATCAAAACCTAAAGCGGAACTGATAAAAAAGCCGCGCGCGAGGGAAGCGTCCGATGAGGAAAATGCCGAGCAAAAATCCCCCCACAAGGTGATTAAGCTCAAAACACCGGGGCAGAAGGATTCAACGGGCGACGGAGCGGACGCAAGCAAGGATGCCGTTCCCAAAAAAAAAGTTGTCGTTGTAAAGAAAAAACCGCGCGTACGGGTCAATAATGCGCACGAAGCCGCCGTAAAAAATGATGCCCAGCCTGCCGGGGCGGAAGCCCCCGCCACGCCAAACACGGCGGGCGCGGGCGCCTCGACCGGCGCGGCGGATGCGCCCAATAGCGGGCAGCTAGAGGGAGAGCCGAAAAAATCGCCAAGCCCTATCCCTATTGCAGTGCGCCCTTTCGCTAAGGCGGGACGTGTCGGCGGAAAATATATCGGCGAAAGAACTCCTCGGAGCGAAGATGGGAGGCATGGCGGCGACCGGGAGCCTCGGCATAATGATGCCGGATCCCAAAACCGCGGGGCTTACCGTCAAGGTAACAACACACAGGGGCAGGGCTATAACCGGCAAGGCGGCGCACCAGGGCAAGGCTATGACCGGCAGGGCGACGCTCAAGGGCAAGGCTATAACCGTCAGGGCGGTGCACAGGGGCAAGGCTATAACCGTCAGGGCGGCGCTACGGGACAGGGCTATAACCGACCGGGCGGCGCTCAGGGGCAAGGCTATAACCGTCAGGGCGGCGCACCGGGGCAAGGGTATAACCGACCGGGCGGCGCTCAGGGGCAGGGCTATAACCGTCCGGGCGGCGCTGCGGGGCAAGGGTATAACCGTCCGGGCGGCGCACCGGGGCAAGGCTATAACCGTCCGGGCGGGGGGACGCAGGGCGGCTACGGACCGCGAAACTACACGCAGGGCGGCGCGAGACCGGGCGGGGGAACGCAAGGCGGCTATGGGCAGCGAAACTACACGCAGGGCGGCGGCGGTCAAAATCGCTTCGTGCCGGGGCGAGGCGGTCCGGGTGCGCCCCGAGGGGATCTGCCGCCGCTTCCGGGCGCGGAAGGCAAGGGACCGACAAAACGTTCATACAAGGCAAAGAAAAGCCTCTATCATAGAAGCAAAGAGCAGGAGATGGAGGAAAAACTCCTTCAGCTTAAGAAACAACGGAGCGCCGCGCCTCTGGCAAACCCCATCCCCAAGTCCATCGACATCATGGAAATCGTTACGGTGTCGGAACTTGCCCGCAAAATGAACCTTAAAGCATCGGACCTGATACAAAAGTTGATGCGCATGGGGGTCATGGCGACGATAAATCAGCAGATCGACTCCGAAACGGCGGCGATTCTTGCGGCGGAATACGGCGCCGATGTCAAAATCGTCAACCTTTACGACGAAACGCTCATCGAAAACGAAGCCGATGACGAAAATTCAAAGAGCCCGCGCCCGCCGGTGGTAACCGTCATGGGGCACGTCGACCACGGCAAGACAAAACTCCTCGATGCTATCCGCAATGCGGATGTCGTCTCCGGCGAATTTGGCGGCATCACTCAGCATATCGGCGCATACATGGTAAAAACACCGAAAGGAAGCATCACCTTCCTCGATACGCCCGGACACGAAGCCTTTACGCGTATGCGTTCACGCGGCGCACAGGTAACCGACATCGTCGTCCTCGTCGTCGCCGCAGATGACGGCGTCATGCCTCAGACTATCGAGGCTATCAACCACGCGAAAGAGGCAGCCGTCCCCATCATCGTTGCGGTGAACAAAATCGACAAACTCGAAGCAAACCTTGACCGCGTAAAAAGCCAGCTTTCCGAACTCGGGCTTCAGCCTGAAGATTGGGGCGGGCAGACGATGTTCGTCGAGATTTCGGCGCTCAAGCGCTTAGGCTTAGAGAACCTCATCGACGCGATCCTCCTCGAGGCGGAGATTCTCGACCTCAAGGCGAATTACAACCGCCGTGCCGAGGGCAAAATCCTCGAATCGAGGATAGACCAGGGACGCGGCATCGTGGCGAGCCTCCTCATCGAAAAGGGCACGCTCGAAGTGGGCGATTCCTTTGTCGCGGGGGTCTGGCCCGGCAAGGTGCGCGCGCTCTTTAATGACAAAGGCGAAAAAGTCGACAAGGCGATGCCGGCAATGCCCGTCGAAGTCCTGGGCTTCGAGGGGATACCCAATGCCGGCGACCCGTTGCAAGTCGTCGAGGACGAAAAAATAGCCCGCGGTTATTCGTCAAAACGGCAGGAACTCAAGCGCTTTGAAGATGCCAAGCACATCAAAAAGATCACGATGGAAAACCTCCACGCCACCATCACCGAAGGGGCAATTGCCGAACTCAAAGTGATTATCAAAGGCGATGTGCAGGGCTCCGTCGAAGCGTTAAAGTCAAGCCTCGAAAAGCTTTCCACAAATGAAGTGCGGCTCAATGTGATTCAGGCGTTGCCCGGCGCAATCAACGAAGGCGACGTGAACCTTGCCGCCGCGTCGAACGCGATACTCATCGGCTTTAACGTGCGCCCGACACCCAAAGCGCGCTCGCTCGCCGACCAGGAAAAAGTCGATATACGCAAATATAACATCATCTACCGCGTCGTCGAAGAGATGCAGCAGGCGATGGAAGGAATGTTGAAGCCCGACACAAAAGAAGAGGTAACGGGCACCGTCGAAGTGCGCAATGTCTTCAAAATGTCGCGCGCGGGCATCATCGCGGGCTGCTATGTGCTTTCCGGTACCATCAAGCGCTCCGCGTCAGTGAACGTGTTGCGCGATAATATCGTGATACACTCCGGCAAGATAGCGAGCCTGCGGCGCTTCAAAGACGACGTAAAAGAAGTCGCCGCCGGCTTTGAATGCGGCATGGGCATCGAAGGTTTCGACGACATCAAAGAAGGCGACCAATTCGAGGTCTTCGAAATCATCGAAGTAGCAAGACATTTGAATGATGTATGATGATGGATGATGGATGATAGGGAAGAAAGGCAGTTTGGTAAGGTAACTGGTTTTAACCTTGCGGTAGTTAAGAAGCGAGTCGGAGTGTTATGATCCCTGTTTCCCCGTTATACAGGGCGCATATAGAAATCCCGATAAATAATTTCGTGTCCTGTTTTTTCAATAACGGGGGCTTGAAGCGTGTAAAGGGGGCGCTTGTATTTTCCGAAACAGGTTGTTTTATAGTTTCCGCATGTATACATTTCGAGCGTATGCTCCCAAAAAGCGCGTGCTTCCGCCGAACCGTCGAGCGGTCGTATTTCCCAATTACCCGGGTATAATTCAAAAATACGAAACATCGCGGCTGTGGCAATTCCTTTGCGGCGCATATCAGGCTGGATATAAATTTCCGCGACGCCGTAATTGGTTTTTTCCTTCGGCAGTATCCAAAAGTATTTGTCAAGTAAAACAAAACCCGCGATTTCGCCATCCGCAAGAATAAAATACGGTATATAATCAGCATTTGTCCAATAATCATCAAGATGCTGATACTCCTCTTCATCGGGAATGTCCTTCATTTCCTTTAGCATTTGGGAGAGAATTTGTTTTTTATCTTCAGTTATTTTTTCGACAATAATTTCCATATACTTCAACTTTACCCCCTTTCCCCAAAAAGGTCAATAGCCCCCAGGACGCCCTCACAGGGCCGAGCGCATTAAAGATTTGTCCACAGATTGCCACAGATATACACAGATTTTCAAGTTCATTGTTAAAAAAGGTGTCTGGCGCCATAGGCACTGGGGCTTAATTGGAGTTCGCTATTCTCCGATAAGATATTGAGGAGAATTTTTATGGTAGCAAATTTTGACGGCATTTTGTATCAAAGGTGTCTGGCTCTTTTTCAGACCCAAATAGCGGTCTTAAAAGAGGCGTCTCTTATCCAAAAAGTAGCGCAGACATCAGTCTATGAAAAACAATGGACTTGCTTTGACGATGCGATTCGCAGCTTAAACAAGCTTAGAACAAAACTCGAGACGCTCGAAGCGGAACGCCTTTCGCTTTTTCACGCCGACAAAGGTTCATTTTATTCCTACTCGTTGGCGTTGCCTCGAAAAGAGCGAGATGAGCTCAGCGAATGTTATCGGGCGCTTAAAATGGAGGCAGCAAAATTCCGCTTTGCAGGAGCGGCTTTCCATAGCTATCTTCACGAGATGAGTTCCGTCGCACGCAGTTTTCTTGATGCCGCATTTCCCGGCAGTCGCGGCAATCTCTACGGTAAAAACGGCGCCGTCAAAGACAAAGACATGCGCCGCATAGTCCTCGACAAACAATTCTAGCGCCACAGGCGCTCATCATCTGTCAATAGACAGCGAAAATTTCACCCCCGTCTGCTTTTTTTGCATCGGCAAGGTAAAACTTGTCGAGCAACAATTGGGTTACATCAGGCATATGAGGGCGGCAGCTATCCGGTTACGAGCGCCGGTTGGTTGCGCTAAATGCGTAAAAAAACCACTTTAGGTAATTTCCCAGCCACGCCAGAAGCTTAAAATTTGATTTTCCAGCCGTGCGATCTGTCCATGATGTCGGCGTTTCACAAATCGTCCCGCCGTGTCTATGAGCCTTTACCACCAACTCCAATCCTAATTCAAAACCACCTGTGCTTTCGATTGTTTGTGTTTTCAAGAAAGAGGTGCGATATAACTTAAAATTGTTTGTGGCATCGTGAGTCGGCAGTCCGGCAAAATAATGGAGGCTCAAACCGGCAGTGCGGGAGAGGAAACTTTTTATCACCGGACCGCCTATTTGCCGTCCGCCTTTCATATAACGCGACGCGCATACAATGTCGGCGTTTTTTTCTACCGCGATGGTATACATATCATTTATCACATTCGGTGGGTCGGATAAATCCGCCATGGTAACTACCACGAATGTGCTTATTGCCTCTTCCAAGCCCGTTTTTATAGCATTTAAGACGCCGCGACCATATTTGTTTTTTACTAATACAATAGTATGCGCCGTCATCTGCATTTTTTTTACAACCGGAATAGTAGTTTCTTCATCAATATCATACACAATAAGAACGCGGTGCGGCGTTCGAACCTCAGCCTCGATACGATCGAGAGCGCTTCTGATATTGTCCGCTTCGTTGTAAACGGGAATGATAATGGTTAATGGGAAACTCATCGTTTCTCCAACACTAGAAAAGATTGTTTTCCAATAAAGCGCCACGCAAAAGGAAATTTCAGATACAGAAACACAAAATTTGACATCTATATCCCCGCTTGTTTGGTTATGGGGGGAAGGGGGATATTCTTCATTATATCCCGCCTATCTTGACCTGTTCGACAATCCATGGGATTACTTCGTCCAGAATGGCGCCGAGTTTGGTGTCGGCGGAAAATCCCAGTATATCTTTTGCCTTTTGCACGGCGGGCACCCGTTTTTGAACATCATATTTGAACGGAGAATCGGAAACATAGCTGAATGGTTTTTGCGGATTTATCTTTTTCCAGATAGCCTCCGCCAATTCTAATACCGTAGTTGAATCGGGCGTCGATAGATTAAAATCCTCGTTCACCGCTTTTGGATTTTCGATACACAATCGTATACCGCGCGCAAGGTCGCCGGCATAAGTGTAATGCCGTATCTGGTTGCCCACGCCGAGAATGTGCAGCGGGTCTTGCCCTTTCACCACTTTCTGCACTAAATCAGGCACCACATGACTCATCGCAAGTTTTATATTGCCTGAAAAAATTTCCTTGTCGCAGAGCGCGCGTTTTTCGCCGGTGCCTACACAGTTAAACGGGCGGATTACCGTGTATGGCAATCCGTACTGCTCCGCCGCCCCCTGACAATAGTATTCACAGGCTAGTTTCTGAAAGCCGTAAGTTGAAAGAGGAGGAGGGCATTTCCGTTCATCACCCTCGTTGCTTGGAAAAGATGTCGCGCTTTCATACACCATGCTGGAACTTAGCACATTGATTTTTTTTAGCTGATGATTTTTATGCGCCCATATCGCGGCGTCAAAAGTCGCCGCCATGATACGCTCGTTTTCGGCGAACAGTTCATAGGCCTGTTCGTGAAAATACGAAATGCCGCCAATCATTGCAGCCGCCGCGAGTATCTGATCGCAATCGCGGACAAGTTTTTTCATCAACCCAATATCCTTCGCATCCCCCTCTTGAAAATGATAGTTTGGATGGGCATCGTAGGATTTTTTTACGGGTCCGTATTTCGAGAAATTATCGATACCAATCACGGTATGTCCGTGCCGCAAAAGTTCTTCAACTAGATATCCGCAGATAAAACCTGCGGAACCAGTAACTAAAATTTTCAATTCTTACTCCTTTCCCAAAAACTCCAACAATCAACAAACGGTACTTTTGGTATAATGTCCTTATACTGATTGTGGGGAGTCCCCAGTATTATGCCGTCAGCTTTTGCAAGCGCCTCGTCCAAAGGCATTGTTGTATCAATGTATGGATCGTTTACCAATACTTGCGCCATTTTAAATGCAAGCAGTTTTTTTATTTTATAAGACAAACTTTCCCTCGTATCATCATTATTTGCTTTGAATGTCATACCCAAAAGCGCAATACGTTTGCCTGCAAGACAGCCGATTTTCTTTTCCAGTTGCATGACTAAAAAATCAGGCAGCCCTTCGTTGACAAGCATTGCCGATTGACCAAGAAAAAAATTGTTTCGGTAGAAGGCGGAAAGCTGCATCGTATCTTTGAACAAACAGGGTCCCGCGGCAAGTCCCGCCTTGGGAAAATTTGCCGCCCGCGGATAATCATCTTTTACCGCATTGTATACACGGTAAAAATCCAAGCCTTCATTTTCGACCATCATGTAAAATTGATTCGCCGCGGCAAATTCCAGATAGCGCCAGGTGTTTGTAATGAGCTTCACCAATTCCGCTTCCCGCGCGTCCAGCCGTATAACTTTGGGTGCGATTTTTGAAAAAATACTGAATGCCGCGTGATAGGCATCATCCGAAGAAGCCGCTATAATCTGGGGGAGCGTAAAAATCTCTTCGATACCTTTACCTTGCAGAATACGTTCGGGACAAAACGCCAAACGCGCTATCCCGAAATGCTTTTTCAATTCATGGGCTATTACATCTGTGGTGCCCGGAAAAATAGTGCTTCGTAAAATAATTAACTGTTCCCTGTTCATCAAAGGTAGATACTCATATATTACTTTGAGCACATCATTAACCTTGGGGTTATGATGTTCGTCTACCGGAGTGCCCGTCACAAAAACAATTGTCTCCTGGTCGCGGACAAGCTCCCTATCAGTCGTTGCAATTAGATTTTTTGCAATATGCGCTTTGAGGATTTCCTCCGCACCCTCTTCTTTGAACGGCAGAACACAGCGGTTTGTTTTTTCCACTGCGGAAGCGTTAATGTCCAATAATGTTACGTCAAAACCCCTGCTTGCAAGAGATAATCCAAGCGGAATGCCAACATGCCCGCACCCACCGATAATACATATCTTCCCGCCAGTGCCTGAGGTTGCCTGAGGCACTTTTATGCCTTTGCCTTCGATATGAGAAGGGCGATTCATTGTTTTTTCCATTATCATTTCTCCCCTACAAGAAACCATTCAATTCCGCTTAACCAATTTGAGATTATTTCTCTGCAAACAACGACCATTTCCTTTTTTCTAGGATGCCAATATCTCTATAGGCATCTTCTAAATTTTCCCATGGACAATTATCCTGCAATGTTTCCAAAGATTGCTCTTTATAATGCAAAAGCTCCTGTTGTCTGTTTTTTTGAGCATCTTTTTGGTTTTTCGAAGGAAAAATATCAAAGTTTTGCACCACAATGACGCTTAATAATATATATAAACAATAAAACGCCTTTTTATAATATTTTTTATTGTTCAAGATAAATTCATTGTAAACAAGCAAAATAAACCCAATAGCGCCAAGCATTGTGAATGTTGTGTATCTTGAAGACAGTGCTTGTTGAATTCCAAATCCACCCCGCCCCATGGTAATACTAAGACAAAACAGACAACCATAAAATAACAGAGCAAAGGGAAAAATGTTGTTTTTTATTCTTTTCGCTTTCAACAAATATACTGTAATAAATAATCCCCCAAAGAAAACAAGCAATCCGGCGGGGACAGCAAAAAAGATGTTCCCGGTGAAACTTCCAAGCGCAACACTAAACTACTACCGGCTAAAGCCGGTAGGTTTTATGTCGGCTGAAAGCCGATGTAGAGGCTAAAGCCTCCTAAAAGACCTTTTGCTAAAGCAATCTAAAGCCTACGACTGAAACTCGTC
>JAITNZ010000254.1 GCA_031290205.1 Spirochaetaceae bacterium | reverse complement strand
AGATTAATTGCGTAAACACCCTCACCGGTTCGGGTGCAATTATCGGGCGAGGGGTCGACTTCCCCCCCTCCTTATACTGGAGATTTCCATAGCGCCTACCTGATTTACCACGAATTTTGAAGTGCACCCGTTCACTCCCCCGTGATTGACAGTTTATATGAAAACACCTTATTATTGATTGAGGAGGATGTTATGGGCGCTAACAGACAGTATAAGAACAGTGTGTTTTCCCTGCTTTTCGGCAATCCCGATGCCTTACGCGAGTTATATGGCGCTATTGTTGGGGTAACGCTTGATCCCTTGGTTGAAATCGAGATAAATACCCTCTCGGCTGTTTTGTTCATGGAGTTCATCAACGACCTGTCCTTCATCATCGCCGGTAGGCTGGTTGTTCTGATAGAGCACCAGAGCACATTCAACCCAAATATGCCGTTACGGCTGCTACTGTATATCGCCCGCGTATACGAGAAAATAACCAGCGATGATGACAAATACAGCGTTAGGAAAATACCCCTTCCGCGTCCCGAATTCATCGTGCTGTACAACGGGACTGATGAGAATCGTCCCGATGTGGAAGTTTTGAAACTGTCGGATGCTTTTGTCAACGCCACGGGGCTTTCCAAACAGGGCGTTCCGCCGCTTGAGCTTGTCGTTCCGATATACAACATCAACAAGGGTAGGAATGCCGATATGCTTAGTCGCTCTAAAACACTTGTCGAATACAGCGGCTTCATTGACTAAAGTACGGGAATACAAGAATGATAAGACACTGGACGACAAGACAGCCATGACGGCGGCTGTAAAGTGGTGCATAGCGCACGATATACTAAAACAATTTTTAGAAGCAAACGCTTCGGAGGTAGTTAATATGTTATTAGGCGAATGGAATATCGAAGATTGCGTCAGGGTTCGTGCGCGTGAAGCCCGTGAAGAAGGCCGTGAAGAAGGCTTGAAAAAAGGTATAATAAATTTGTCCGAATTTGGTATGCTCCCTGAACAAATTGCGAAAGCCCTCAAGCTTCCGCAGACTAAGGTTTTACAATATTTAGGCGACAGTAGATGATATTGTCGGGCGAATGGAATATCGAGGATTGCGTCAGGGTTCGTGCGCGTGAAGCCCGTGAAGAAGGCTTGGAAAGAGGAATTGACTTTTTTTGATTGAGGAGGATACGGTGAACGAACAAGAGATTAACAAGTTGAGGCTGTTTGCCGCGCAGATTCGGCGCGAGACGCTAAAATGCGTCGGAGCGCGGGGCTTCGGGCATATCGGCGGGGCGCTGAGCGTAGTCGATACGCTGGCGGTGCTCTATGGCGGCGTGATGAAGATCGACCCGAAAAAACCTGATTGGGCGGAGCGGGATAAGCTTGTCATGTCGAAAGGGCACGCGGGACCGGCGGTTTACGCGACGCTTGCCCTCAAGGGCTACTTCCCGCTCGACTGGCTTAAAACCCTGAACCAGCCGGGCACGAGGCTGCCGAGCCACTGCGACATGAAGCTGACCCCCGGCATCGATATGACGACCGGCTCGCTGGGACAGGGCGTCTCCACCTCAATTGGGCTTGCGCTCGCTCAGAAGCTTTCAGGCTCAGCATGCAGAACCTACCTGGTAACAGGAGACGGCGAGCTTGACGAAGGGCAGGTCTGGGAAGGCGCGCACTTCGCCCCTCAGCAAAAGCTCTCGAACCTTACCTGGTTCGTCGACTCCAACAAGAAACAGCTCGACGGCTCGGTCGACGAGGTGCTCGCTCTGGGCGATATTCCCGCGAAGTTTCGCGCGTTCGGCTGGAATGTCTACTCGATAGACGGCGGCAGTGTCGAAGCAATCGGCGAGGCAATCGCCGGCGCACACAAAGAAACCGCCAAGCCGAGCTGCATCGTCCTCAACACGGTGAAGGGCGCCGGCTTACCGATGATAGAAGAAATCGAACTGAATCATCACATCGTGCTCGAAGGCGATCTGCTGGAAAAGTGCCTTGTTCATATTGAGCGCGTGATTAGCGCTTTAGAGCGGGGGGAGTGAAGAGGGGTTTGGGGTTTGGGGTATAGGGTTTGGGGGAAGAGGCGCCTTTGGATAAGGCAACTGGTTTTGAACGTGAGAAATGCAAGAAGAGAAGAGTGCGGAGTGAGTGATGAGTGATGAAAGTTTTCAAACTGAAATCTTTCCCCATCCCCCATCCCCTTTCTTCAAGGAGTATAAAAAAATGATTATTTACGATGGAACACCGGACAAAGAGCCGTATAAGAATGTGTTTGGCAGGGTGATGGAAGCTATTGCCAAAGAGGATGCGGATGTCATCTATTTGGATGCCGATTTGATGAACTCGATTGGCACCCACAAATTCTGGAAGAACAACCGCGCACAGGCAATAAACTGCGGCATCGCCGAGGCGGATATGGTCGGCATCGCTGCGGGGCTCTCCGCCGCCGGACGCAAGCCCTATATCCACACCTTCGGTCCCTTCGCCTCGCGCCGCTGCTTCGACCAACTTTTCCTTTCGGTAGGCTATGCCGGCAACAGCGTCCGTGTCTTCGGCTCCGACGCCGGCGTTACTGCGGCATTCAACGGCGGCACCCACATGCCCTTCGAGGACATGGCGCTCCTTCGCGCCGTCCCCCACAGCACCGTCATCGAGATTTCAGACGGCGCCATGCTGGAAAGCCTGATGAAGCAGCTTAAAGACCGACCGGGGCTTAGCTATGTCCGCCTGACGCGGAAAGCCTACGACAAGGTCTATTCGGCAGACCACGAGTTTAGCATCGGCAAGGGCGAAATCCTCCGAGACGGCGCCGACCTCACCATCATCGCCTGCGGGCTCATGGTGGGTGAGGCGATGAAAGCTGCCGCCGAGCTTGAACGCAGCGGGATGAAAACCCGCGTCGTCGATATGTTCACGGTGAAGCCGCTGGATGCCGCGCTTGTCCAAAAATGCGCGAAGGAAACCGGTGCGATACTGACGGCGGAAAACCACAACGTGATTGGCGGACTGGGCGACGCGGTCGGGGCGGCAGTCCTCGAAAGCGGCATCCCCTGCAAGTTCCACAAACACGGCGTGCACGACGAGTTCGGCTCGGTAGGACCCCAGGATTACCTCCAGTCGCATTACCGGCTCACGGCGGCGGCGCTTGTCGAAGAGGCGCGTCGGCTACTGCACTTCCCCGCTTAAGTGGTATTGACTGGCGCATCTCAATGAAAACAAGACAGGCGCTTGAACTGTTCGGCATGGTGGGAGAACAAACTGGCGAAGGTGTTTTCAAGTTTAATCATTAGACCTCTTGCGAAACTCATGCGCGGCAATCTTGCTCATCTTTGCCTGCATTTTTTCGCCCAAAATGCTCGAAATAAACCCATTATGTCTGCGCTTTTGGGCTTCAAACTGCGGACAAATCTTTCGCAATCTTGCCTGCCCCTAGTTTCGCAAGAGGTCTATTTTT
>JAITNZ010000205.1 GCA_031290205.1 Spirochaetaceae bacterium | reverse complement strand
TTCTGCTGCCAGCAAGCGTTGGAAAAATTGGTAAAAGGTTTGTATCTGCTCTATCTTGACGATAATATCCCAAAAATACACAATATCAATACGCTCATCGATAGATTTTCAGATAAACTGACCGAAGAGATTGACGAGCGTTGGCGGAATTTATTTGATAGAGTAACGAATTTTTATATTTCAGGGCGGTACCCTAAGTATGTCAGTTCGCTTGGGTCTCTGGTAAATAAAGCGCAAGCTGGGTTTGTATTAAAAGAATCAAAGGAGGCATTCAAATGCTTGTTGACGTTAAAACCGCCGAAAATGTAGCGGCAGATTATTTACAGGATGCAAAAAATACCTTTCCCATACATAAAGCGTATTTATACGGCTCTTATGCAAAAGGAAACTTTCGCGAGGATAGCGATCTTGATTTGTGTTTCTTTTTGGATAATATACCGGTATCCGACATTTTTGAAACCGAAGTCCAACTCCTTGCTCTCGCACGGAAGTATAACAGGATAATCAGCATAGAACCCAATGTCTTCCCCACATCAGAATTGGATAACGATAATCCCTTCGTAAAAGAAGTGTTAAGGACGGGCAAAGAATTAAAATACTAGAATACCTTCAATATATTCGTAATGTCCGAAACATGGCGGAACAGACCCTCAAGGCATATTGCCACGACCTTGTCGATTTTAACGCGTTCTGCGCAAACCTCGGCGTCAGTCCTGAAAACGCCGAAGAAGAGGATTTACGGCTCTTTATCGGCGATATGAGCCTCGAATCGAAAGCGGCGCTGAGCATCAATAGAGCGCTCTCGACACTGCGCGGCTTTTACCGCTACCTCGTCCGTTTTGGATACCGCAAGGATAATCCGGCGGAATCCGTGCGGAATGTCCGAGCGCCCAGAAATATTCCGATTTTTCTTTGGGAGGACGAGATGGCTGAGTTCGCCTCCCTCCCGCAAAAACAAGGGATACTCTGGGCAGCCCGCGATCAAGCGCTCATCCTCGTGCTCTACACCGCCGGACTGCGAATCGGCGAAGCGCTCGCGCTCCAATTAGGCGATATCAAAGCTGATTACCACGAGGCGCGCGTTATCGGTAAAGGCGATAAGGAGCGAACGGTGTTTTTTTCAGAAGAGGGGAGGCAGGCGATTCTGGCATACCTGCCCGAACGGGCGGCAAAATTGCACAAGGATAGTGATGTTGAGGTTGATGAACTGTTTATCAGCATGAGAGGGCGCCCCCTTTCAACCGTGGGCGCCTGGTGGATTATTACTGAATACGCAAAGACGAGTAAAAACCATCAAAATGTGCATCCGCATAGCTTGCGCCACAGTTATGCGACACACTTGATAAATAACGGCTGCGATATTCGGGTCGTCCAGGAATTGCTGGGGCATAAAAACCTCTCAACAACGCAAGTGTATACCCACACCAACATCGAACACTTGAAGGATGTTTACAAAAACGCCCACCCCCATGGGCGGCACAGCCGCTTTAATCCTTCCGGTCAACAAACAGACGGGGGAGTGGACGAGGAAGGCTTGTTAGGAGAAAAAAAAATGAGGAGTGAGAAAAATGAATAGCAGCAATAGCAGCAGTATCAGCAAAAAATTTCGCAGCACGACGGTTATTGCCGTGCGGCGGGATGGTTGTGTGGCGATGGCAGGCGACGGGCAGGTTACGATGGGAGAAACCGTAATGAAAAATAATGCCCGCAAGGTGCGCCGCCTTTCCGAAGGCAAAGTGCTCTGCGGGTTCGCCGGCGCGACGGCGGACGCCTTCACGCTCTTTGACCGCTTCGAGGCAAAGCTCAAGGAGTATTCCGCCGATTTGTCGCGCGCCGCCGTCGAGCTTGCCAAAGAATGGCGCACCGACCTGACGCTCCGCCGCCTCGAGGCGCTGCTCCACACCGCCGACATCAAGAAGACGCTCCTCATATCGGGGACGGGGGATGTCATCGAGCCCGCGACTGACGCACTTGCAATTGGTAGCGGGGGGAATTATGCTTATGCAGCAGCCCTCGCGTATCTTGAAGGTTCCGCTTTCAGCGCGGCTGAAATTGCGGAGAAAAGCTTAAAAATCGCGGGGAGCATTTGTATTTATACGAATCAGAATATCACTTTAGAGGAGCTAAAATAAAAACCTGTATGGACTTGAAAAATACTAAAACTGACAGAACAGACCTTGACCACCTTACCCCCAAGCAGATCGTCTTGGAGCTGGATAAGTATATCGTGGGTCAGGGAAAGGCAAAACGCGCCGTCGCCGTCGCACTTCGTAACCGGATTCGCCGGCTCAAGCTCGACGCCGAAACTCGGGAGGATATTGCCCCCAAGAATATCCTGATGATAGGACCAACCGGAGTCGGTAAAACCGAGATAGCCCGCCGCCTCGCCAAACTCGCCGGCTCGCCCTTCCTCAAAGTGGAGGCGACGAAGTATACCGAAGTCGGCTATGTCGGGCGCGATGTCGAGTCGATGGTGCGCGACCTCATGGCGGCAGGCTTCGCCATGGTAAAAAAAGAGATGCAGGAGGCGGTGCAGTCCGATGCGCAAAAACGCGCGGAAGAAGCCCTCCTCGACCTCCTCTTGCCCGGCTCGAGCGGCAAGAAAAAGAAAGAGCCTCGCACAGCGAAACCGATGGTGAAGCCGATGACTTCCTTTTCGGGACCAGGCATCATGGGCACCGCCATTCAGGTCGGGATTCCCATCGTCCGTGATAAAAAGCAGAAAAACGAGGAACCCGAAGTGAAGCGTCCGGCGAGTGCGGCGGAAAAAGCAAAGGATGCCGCCGAAAAGATCAAGTATACCGAGACGCGGGAAAAGTTCAGGGCTATGCTCAGAGCAGGCAAGCTTGAGGACCGCGCCGTCGAAATTGCGATAAGCCAGGATGTCCAGATGCCCGCTTTCGGGATGATGGGCGGCGGTATAGAAGAAATCGAGTCGGCAATTTCCGGTTTTGCAAACATGATTGGCGGAAACGAAAAGAAAAAAGTGTTGCCGGTCAAGCGCGCACGCGAAATCCTCATCAATCAGGAGGGCGAAAAGCTCATCGATATGGATAGGGTAGGGGAGGAGGCGCGCAACCGCGTGCAGGAGATGGGCATCGTCTTTATCGACGAGATCGACAAGATTGCCGTCCGCGGCGAAAACTCAGGGCACGATGTTTCCCGCGAAGGCGTCCAGCGGGATATTCTGCCGATTGTCGAAGGCGCGACGGTGAACACGAAATATGGTCCGGTGAACACGAACCATGTCCTCTTCATCGCCGCCGGCGCGTTCAATATCAGCAAGCCTGCCGACTTAATTCCCGAATTGCAGGGGCGTTTCCCGCTCCGCGTCGAGCTTGATTCGCTGGGCAAAGATGATTTTCTGCGTATCCTCACCGAGCCCAAGAACGCGCTGACCCGCCAGTATAGAGACCTCCTTGCAACAGAGAATGTCAAGATTGAGTTCATGCCGGAAGCGATCGACAGGCTCGCCGCGATTGCCGCAGAGGTAAACGCCAGCCTCGAAAATATCGGCGCGCGCCGCCTGCACACGATTATGGAAACGCTGCTCGAAAACATCTCATTCGATGCGCCCGACATCGCGCCAACAACGGTCAAAATAACGCCCGACTTCGTCAACGAGCGCCTCAAGGACCTATCCGAAGACCGCGACTTAGGGCGGTATATACTGTAAGTGCCTGAGGCACCTTTAGCCCTTGCGAAGGGCGCTCGCTGTCTCAACTGCATAAGCAGGTTTGTTGTTGCGTTTTGAGTGCCCAGATTGAAGAAGAAGGTCCACAGATTAACTCAGATACGGAGGATGGCAGGAGCGCGGGCGTTTGTCGGTAAATGCTCGTGGCGTCGTGTATGGCGGCAAGCACTGGCGCGTCCGCGCTTGTGCTGCCACCGAGATTGCCCCCCCGCGCTGCGTACTTGAGAAAGCCTTCCCCGGTGGACAAATTCTTAATGCGCTCGCCCTGTTTGGGTGCTGAGGATGCAATTTATATTTCGGGGTAAATTCTAAAGTGAAACCTATAATGCTAACGGGGGGTCTGGGGGGCACCTCGCCCCCACCAGCTGGGCGTAAAGTTTACTTGTCCTGCGCCACGCCATGAACGATTAACCGCAACAACACCCCATCGGGTGCTATTATTGGGCGGGGTAGCGACGCAATTTTGCGGCGCGTAGGGGGTGCAAT
>JAITNZ010000261.1 GCA_031290205.1 Spirochaetaceae bacterium | reverse complement strand
CAACCTCACGAACGAATACAAAAATAATATGAATAACGTCGATAATTAAGGCAGAAATCGTGAGAATTGTGCGCTAATTTGTTCGTGTGGTTCGTGCCGTTCGTGGTTAATTTTCGAATGCTGAATTACTGGCTTTACAGTAAAGCCCCTACAGTGAAGCCTAACAGCTCAAGCGGTGAGGGCTTTTCGACAAATTGGGTGGGCTACGCGTTTATCGGCTTACAGTAAAGCATGGCGGCAGCGTGGGCGCTGACGGTAGAGTGCGCGGTAACGAGTATGGCAGCTACGGTAAATGCTCGTGGCGTCGTGCATGGCAGCGAGCGCTGGCGCGTCCGCGCTTGTGCCGCTGACCGAGAGTGCACCCCCGTGCGCGTGCGTTGCCCGAGAAAGCCTTCCCCCAACGCCCTCACCGGTTCGGGCGGCAGTAATCGGGCGAGGGGGCGACTTCCCCCACTGTAAGGGCTTTACTGTTAGGCAACAACCGTAGAGCCCAGCCGGGGGGGCGTTGCGGGGGCACTCCCCCGCAGAGGGGGTAGCGCGCAACGCAGTGCGCGCGTAGGGGGAGACTTCCCCCTCCTTGCTAATTATCTCTCCTCATTACTCCCTGCACTTTCCCGTTAGGGCTTTGCTGTTAGGCGATAAATGCGTAGCCCCCCAATTGGTCGGAAA
This sequence comes from Spirochaetaceae bacterium, assembly GCA_031290205.1. Lineage (GTDB taxonomy): Bacteria > Spirochaetota > Spirochaetia > Treponematales > Breznakiellaceae > JAITXS01. The sequence continues at coordinate 2,460 of JAITNZ010000261.1, read as the reverse complement.
GCCTTCACCACTTGGGCTGTAGGGCTTCACTGTAGGGGTACTGTAAAGGCTTTACTGTTAGCCAGAAAACCCAACGCCCCCCCAATGGGTCGAAAAGCCTTCACCACTTGTGCTGCGAAGGATTATCCTAAACGTAGCCGGGCGGGGCGGGGAAGGTTTGCCGAAAAAATTCACTGGTAGACAACTTTAGTCGGCTATTCGCCGACATACGGTAATGCATTTCCTAAGTGGCGGAAATTGCGTCCGACGAGGAAACGTACTTGCTTAGGAAATGGGTGCCTGTTTTTCGGTAAGCCTTCCCCGCCACGCCCGTCCCCGCGATTAAAATTGCGGGGCTCAGTCTAAGTGGGGAAGAGCGGCTATCCTGCTGCGTAGCTTGAGGATGAACGAGGGTTCGACGGAGAGCTCGTCCAGCCCCATGTCAACAAAGGTTTGTGTGAGGGCGGAGTCGGCGCCGAGCATGCCGCAGATGCCGACCCAGATGCCTTCTTTGTGGGCGTTGTCCACCGTCATCTTGATGAGGCGGAGGATCGCTTCGTGGTGGGTGTCGCAGAATTCGCTGATCGACTCGTTCTGGCGGTCGACGGCGAGGGTATACTGGGTTAGGTCGTTGGAGCCGATGCTGAAAAAGTCCGCTTCTTTGGCAAGCAAGTCGCTGATGATTGCCGAAGCGGGCGTCTCGACCATGATGCCGAGGGGCGTTTTCGGATTGAAGGGGATTTTTTCGGCTAGCAGCTCGCTTCGAGCCTCGGCGGCGATGGCTTTTGCCTGCTGGAGTTCGAAGACGCTGGCGATCATCGGGAACATGATAGCGACATTGCCATGCGCCGAGGCGCGATAGATAGCGCGAAGCTGCGTCTTGAAGAGGGCTTTGTTCGTCAGACAGATGCGGATTGCCCTCATGCCGAGCGCGGGGTTTTCTTCGTGGGGCAGCTTGAAGTAATCAGCCTGCTTGTCGGCGCCTATATCCAGCGTGCGGATAATAACCTGCTTCCCGTTCATCTTGCAGACGACATTTTTATAGCTTTCATACTGAACGTTTTCATCGGGATAATCTTCGCGCCCGAGGTAGAGAAATTCGCTTCGAAAGAGCCCGATGCCTTCGGCGTCTCCTGCCAGCACGGCTTCGATGTCGGCGACCGAGCCGATATTCGCAAAAAGTTTGATTTTCCGCCCGTCTTGTGTTTTTGTTTCTTTGCCGCGAAATCGTTCAAGAAACGCGCCCTCTTCTTGCAAGCGGTTTTTCTTTTCCATGAGCGCGGCGATGGTTTTGTCGTCGGGGTCGATGTTGAGCGCGCCGCTTTCCCCGTCGAGGGCGGCTTCCTTACCGGCAAGTCCTGCCGAAAGCGAGGCGCCGAGCCCGATGATGGCGGGGATGCCCATCGTGCGGGCAAAAATCGCCGTATGCGAATTTGCCGCGCCCGCCTGCGACACGAGGGCGAGCACCTTAGCACGGTCGAACTGCGCCGTCTCGCTCGGCGAAAAATCATCGGAGGCGAGTATTACAGGCTCGCTACCTGAAAAAATATTGCGCTGGGTGCCGGATAAAATTTCGATGACCCGTTTTGCCACATCTTTTATGTCGGCGGCGCGGGCGCTCATGTATTCGTCTTCCATGGCGGCAAAATCCGCGGCAAGTTTCGCGCTTGCAAGGTCAATCGCATATTCGGCGCAAACCCGCTCAGTTTCGATTGTTTTGATAATCGGGTCGATGAAGTCATCATCTTCGAGCAGCATACGGTGCACTTCAAAAAGTAGCGCGTGTTCCTTGCCGAGCTTCGCCTCCATCTGGACACTGAGCGCGTCAAGCTGGTCAGCCGCCGCCTTCCGCGCGGTATGCAGGCGCTGAACCTCGCCGGACGTGTTGCTTATCGGTTTTTTTTCAACTTTGAAGCCGCTGCGGTCAAGATAAACCAATTTCCCCCGCGCTATGCCGACGCTCACTCCCTTACCTTGCAGTGTTATCATGGTGTTTTTCCCTTATCTTTTTAAGCCGTTCCGTCGCCGCGCTAGAGGTTTTTTTCGAGAAAAGCTTGCGCCCCTTTCACGGCGGCTTCTTCATCATCACCTTCCGCTTGGACGGTGATAGCATCGCCGCATTTAACGCGGAGCTTCATCAGCGCGATGAGTTTTTTCCCGTCGCAGCAACCGGTGCCGCCGGTAACACTGATGGTGCTGGAAAAACCGTGCAACAACTTTACCAATTCACCCGCCGGTCTCGCATGAATACCGCAGGGGTCTTTGATGGTATACGTGAACTCTTTCATAAGCCTGTCCTCCGATTGATATATTTTCAGTTTAATCAAATTCCGAATAGACATCAATACCTTCAGCGCCTCCCGGGTGCACTTCCAAATTCTGGGTAAATCAGGTTGGCGCTATGGAAATCTCCAGTATAAGGCGGGGGAAGTCTCCCCCTACGCGCCGCAAAATTGCGTCGCTACCCCGCCCAATAATAGC
>JAITNZ010000128.1 GCA_031290205.1 Spirochaetaceae bacterium | reverse complement strand
ATAGTTGTTCCTCGGTCAATTCCGGGCAATCCGAAATGTCAAGATCCTTAAACGCCTTTATCTCGGCAATCCGCTCAGGGGATAGTATTTTTGAACTGTTCATAGTAAATTGTCTCCTCGTCTTGTCCGGGCTTTTCGGACAGAGTAAATCCTTGTCCTCTTACCTCGTTCCGTATAACATGAATACAGTACCAAAACGCCTTATAATACCCCAATTCCCTGTATCCGTTCTTCGGCATCAGATGAATGAGAATCATCATAAACCTCTAAGCTATTGGGATCATCAAAGACCGCCAGGATTTCATCAAAAGCCAACCCAGGTTTTTTTAAATTGGCTTGTGCCTTTTCTTCATCCCACTCAAAACGCCCGTCCGAGCTGATTACTGTTCTTCCCATGATCCCACATCGCAACAGGGTATATACCATTTGCAGAGAAGTCAAGGGCGCCCCCATCAAGATTCCTTCAAGAGTAATAAACTTTCGGGCGGGAAAAAAAGTTTTTCAGGGCAGAGGGGGGGGGCGCCGCCGACGGAAGCTCGCTCGGATTTCCACCAGATTTCGTGCTGTTCAGTGTTGTCTTTAGCCTCAGCATTGGTGAACACGACAAGGTCTTCGAAGGGTCCCGACGAGGTTTTACAGCGCCCCAGCCGCACTTCGTTATAGCCCTTTTCGCTGCCGGCGCTTATCGGCTGTAGGTTGTGCGCCCGGATGCCGATATGCGTCATGCCGCTACCCACTACTTCCGCTGTGCGCAGCAGTAGTCCCCAATCGAGGGCGAACACTTCTCGCTCAGCTTTACGGATAATGCGAGAGATGTTTTTGCAGCCCGTCAGCTCAGCGCTGATTACCGAATCGGGTTTGTCAAAAACCTGGCGGGTATTGCCTTGAGCCACGATTTTGCCCCCCGCCATTATCAAGAGGCGCGGGCAGAGGCGGTAGACTTCCTCGCGCGAGTGGGTCACGAGTATCGCATTCTTAAACGGCGCCAGCGCCCCCTCATCCTGCGATTGTATTAACTGTAACAATTCAAGTTGCATGTATTCACGCAGATTCGAATCGAGCGCGGCAAACGGCTCGTCGAGCAGCACGGCGGCGGGATGCGTTATCAACATGCGGGCAAGGGCAACCCGCTGCTGCTGCCCCCCGCTCATCTGGTGCGGATAATTTTTTTCTAAACCGCTTAAGCCGAAACGCTCAATCCAGCCCCGCGCCTCACTTAAGTTTTTGTTTGACAGCACGCCAGACAGTGCCCCAGGCAATGCGGCGCACATATTTTCGAGCGCGGTCATCTTGGGGAAGAGCGCGTAATTTTGAAAAAGATAGCCGACTTTTCGCTCCCGCGCCTTCAAGTTGATTATGCCTAAGGCGCTGCTGAATAAGACCCGCCCGTCGAGCGCGATAAAGCCCTCGTCGGGTTTTTCGATACCCGCGATGCACTTGAGCGTCATGCTCTTGCCGCAGCCGGACGCGCCGAGGACGCCGAGGCACTGATAATCTTCCGTTTGAAATTCGACATCAAGCGTGAAGTCGGCAGACAGACGCTTTTTGATGCGGACAACGAGGCTCATTCTTTACCTGAAAAATGAAACGCCCTTAACTTAGTGAAGGCAAGCTTGAAGGCAGCTATAAACCTGCTAAAGCATTTGAGACTGTGAGCGCCGTTTACATGGGCTGAAACCGCCTGTGGCGGTTTGAAGGCAGCTATAAACCTGCTTAGGCGTTTGGGACTGCGAGCGCCGTTTGCATGGGCTGAAGGCGCCTGTGGCGCCCTGCTTAGGCAGTTTGACGGCGAGCGCCGTTTGCATGGGCTTGAAGCGCCTGTGGCGCAGGCGTTTATCAAAGCGACGACGATAAAGCTGAAGAGCACGATGACGATGACGTAATCGAGTGCGGTATCCCAGTTACCGGCGGCAACTTCCGAATAGACGGCGAGGGGGAGCGTCCGCGTTTTGCCGGCGATGTTTCCGGCAATCATCGCTGTTGCGCCGAATTCGCCAAGCCCGCGGGCAAAAGCGAGGACGCCGCCGCCCGCGATGCCCGGTCCGGCTATGGGGAGGCGCACCCTCGTGAAGATACGCCACTCGCTCATGCCGAGCGTCCGTCCGGCATAGACGAGCACGGGGTCGATTTGTTCAAGCGCCCCCCGTGCCGAACGATACATCAGCGGGAATGAAATTACGACAGCGGCGATGACGGTCGCCCCCCACGAAAAGGCGATGCGGACGGCGAAAAAGTTGAGGAAAAACTTCCCGATAGGTCCCTCGACGCCGAAGAGAAAGAGCAAGAAAAACCCCGCCACCGTCGGCGGCAGCACCAGCGGCATCGTGAGGATGCCGTCAATCAGCATCTTGAGAGCAGTGCTCTTCGTGTCAGCGACAAATTTAGCGGCGGCAAGCCCGACGAAAAACGTCACGAAGATTGCCGCCGCCGCAGTTTGCATCGAAATCAGTATAGGGGACAGATTCATTCTTACAACCTGCGTTTATGCTGATTAATTCTCTATGAACCCATACTCCTTGAACACGGCAATGCCGTCAGGAGACGCCAGATACTGCACGAAAAGTTTTGCAGCTTCCGGGTGCTCCGATTTCGCGGTAACGGCGACAGGATAAATCGCCGGCTCAGCGAGAACGCCGTCCTGCAACACGGCAATCACCTCGACATCCTTATTGAAAGCCGCATCAGTGGCATAGACGACGCCGACTTCGGCGCTGCCGGCAGCAACCCAGCCGAGCACTTCCGTAACATTGGTGCCAAGGCTTACCTTCCCTGCGGCATTCACCGCCGCCCAGTTGCCAAGCTTCGTAAAAGCCGCTTGCGCATACTGCCCTGCGGGAACGCTTTTCGGGTCGCCGAGAGCGATTGTTTTCGCTTTCGCGGCGCTTGCAAAGTCGCTTACCGTCGTCGTCGAGCCTTTTTTCTTTATCAGCACGAGTTTGTTTTGCAGCAGCTTGTTCACGTCCTCAGCGTTGACGAAACCGCCGGTCACAAGGGCGTTCATCTGCGCAGGCGCAGCGGAAAAGAAAACATCAGCGGCAAGCCCGTTTTCAATCTGCGTTTGCAGTTTGCCGGAACTGTCGTAAGTGCCCTCAATCTTGATATTCGAGTGCTTTGCCTGAAACTGAGGGATGAGCTTCCCGTCAAAGACATTTTTCAAGCTGGCAGCGGCGGCAAGCGTGAGCGTCGTTTTTTCGCCGCCCCCGCTGGCAAAGAGCGTGAGCGGGCTTTGAACTGCGATTAAAAGCGCGGCAAAAAGCACCAATTTAGTCATTTTCGATACATTTTTCATAAAAACCTCCAAAGTTTTTGATACTCGTATTATGCCAAAAAAGAACACCTTCAGCTACCCCCCATTTGTGCTGGCACAGTCATCCAGAATTTGGAATTGCTGGAGTGTGTGTATAACGAGTAACTGGACATTACTTATACGTCTTCATATCTAACGAGCGCGCTACATCCGGATCGCCGCGCTCTACCTTGATGATAAACTTAAAGGTGATGCGGGTAATGTCCGCGAGTATTGTTTCAATGAAGTCAAGCTCACAGGCGGCGTAAAACACATCATTACCGCAACAGATCAGCGTAACGTGGTCGTATCCTTTGCGTACATCGAGCAGCACCGCTTCTTGTACCTCGTACTCCGCGCAGAAGCGAGCGATGAGCTTGAGCGCCGACGGGTTATCGGACCGGGCGCAGTACCAGTGAATCGTGAGGTTGCCCGCAATGTTTTCGTATCTGGGCTCCTTCCACTGAAACCGGCTTGCCATATCCGCTAACTCCTTGAAGCGTGGGTTAGTGCTTTTCACCAGCAAGCTGATGCAGCGCTCGATTGAAGCGTCATCCATGGCAAGCTCGACGGGCTCAGGCATCTTAAGCCCTATGTAAGAGCCTATGATGTGCACAATGTCGTAGAACAGCGCGACTGGTCGGGGGATGTGCTCGCTATACATATATGCGGCATCCGTCGAGTACAGAAACATGAACTGCATAGAGAAGAACTCCCCTTGCAGCTTGACTCCCCGCTTGGTGCGCGAACTCCTCAGCGCAACGTCCTCAAACTTGATGATACGCTTATCGCCCGTCATTGTGCTGATAAGCCCCTCCGCGAAGCGTTGCGCGGTGTCAAAATCATACCCAAGCAACTGGGTAACTAAGTTCAGTGGCATCATATCCTCCAAAAATGATTTCTGCGTGATTACTAGCAATGAGTATAGCAACTAACACGAAGTGCGGCGAGTCCCCCTCTTCGGGCGGGGTGCACTTCCAAATTCTGAGTAAATCAGTCGGCACTATGGTAGTAATCCAGTAGAGGAGGGGGAAGTCTCCCCCTACGCGCCGCAAAATTGCGTCGCTACCCTCTCTGCGGGGGGTATCCCCCCGCAACGCCCCCCTCGTCAACAATATAGTATTTCACACTTTTGGAATGTACCACGAAAAATAAATTGCACCCTAGCTGTGTGCAGTAATTCAGAATTCGAAAATTAACCACGAACGACACGAACTACACGAACAAATTGCGCACAATTCTCACGATTTCTGCCTTGTTTTGCACCATTATTCATATTCATTTCGTCTTCCGTTCGTGTTGTTCGTGAGGTTCGTGGTTGAATTCGGAATTGCTGGACCGAGATTGCGTTGTCTTGACATATTCCAATATTCGGTTTATAATTTGATTGAACGTTGCGTAAGCGCTTGAAAGCGAAGCCGCCCGTAGGGCGACTACTAAAAAGATAGCGGGGCAAAACCCACAGAGGAGTTTTTTATGCATGTGAAGCTGAAAAGGGTAAAAAAAATTGTTTTTTCTGGTTTGGCGCTGGTTGTTTTGGCGGCGGCTGCGTTTGCCTCCTGCGAGGTAATTGCGGCAGGTTCGGGCGTGAATCAGAACAGCGAAACGGTGTGGATCCGCCTCGTGCCGGATAAGGCGGCAAATGGGAAGGCGAAGCTCGGGCTCGACTTTAGCAAGGCTATTCCGGGGCTTACGAACGACACGCCAACAGCGGATTTACGGGCGCTCTTCACGTTCACAAATGGCGGGGGCTGCCCTACGGCAGAATACATCACGGCGCTAAGCATCACGAAGGATTCCGAGGCGGTTTACACGCTTACGGTGCAAAATGTTCCCGACAACGGGCAGGGCATCGTCCTGGTAACGATCACCACGCCCGGCGTCGCGCCGCCGACCCGCGCTTGGTCGCTGGACGGGGAGCCGGAGCCGCTCTGGTCCCATAACAAAGAGCCGCTTGCTGAGCTGCCGGAGTATTATGCAAGCAACTACGGCGCCGGACTCCGCGATGGCAGCAACTGGGACAACGCCGTAAACAACAAAAAGCTCTATGATGTGCTCGTAAAAGCAGCGGACCGGGGAAGCGCCGTGAAGGTCTATGTGGCGGCGGGAACCTACATTCCGTGGAACACCCACAGCGACGACGCCCCCACAGGACATGCCGCCAGCTTTACCCTTGCCAGCAATGTCGCGGTGTACGGCGGCTTTGCCAACGGGCTGTCGGGCACAGTGAGCGCCACCGACCAGAGCGCCCGGGCGGGGCGTTTCAACACTGACGGGAGCGGCGCCGGCTACGGCACCATCAAGCCTGAGTTTGCCGCTACCTACGAAACCATCCTCTCAGGCGACCTGAACGGTGACGACAACGGCATTGATGTTACCACCGCCACAGACTTCACCGTGATGGACAACAACGCCTACCATGTGGTTACCATCCCCGAGGGAACCAACAGCACCGCAAAACTGGACGGCTTCACTATCAAATGCGGCAATGCGGCTTCCGAAACGTTCGAAACGGAGGAGGATGTCATGGGCATGCTCGGTGGCGGCATACTCAGCTGTAATTCCCTTAATGGGACACCCCCCTCACCCGTGCTTACAAACCTCACCATCACGGGCAATCAGGGAAGCGGAGGCGGCGGTATGTACAACTACCGTTCCGCACCCGCCATTACCAATGTGACCATCGTGGGCAATAGGGGCTGCGGCATGTTCAACGTCCAATCCTCGCCAATCCTTACGAATGTCCTCATTGCGGGCAACCAAGGCAGCGGCATAGTAAACAGAGCCTCCTCCTCGCTCATCCTCACCAACGTAGACATTATTGACAATCAGACGACAGCAAAGGGGGGCGGCATCTACAATGACGGCTGCAAACTTGTTCTCACCAATGTGACTATCGCGGGCAATACGGCGGAAGATCACGGCGGCGGCATCTACAACTTCTACTACGACACACTCGTCCTTACCAACGTCCTCATCGCGGGCAATCAGGCAGGCGACAAAGGCGGCGGCATCTACAACAACGCCCACGACAAACTCGTCCTTACCAACGTAACCATCGCGGGCAACAAGGCAGGCGCCAGCGGCGGCGGTATGTGCAACGAAAACTTATGGGAATCGGACATCCGGAACAGCATCGTATGGGGAAATACTGCAAGCAGTGGTGCTAATGTTTACAACGATATCACTTACCCTGGCACATCAACCTGGACCAACAGCCTCGTGGAGGGTTCCGGCGGATGGGACACGGTGAATTGGGGCACCAACACCGCCGCAAGCATAGCCGTTTCAGACTCCCCCTTCGAGGGCTGGATTGACCCCTCCACCGGCGGCTGGGCGCCCACCAGCGCCGCCAACTACCAGCTCAGCGGCGCCGCGGGCGTCAACGTGGGTAGCAACAGCCTCTACGATGGGCAGTCCGCCCCATCAACATGGACAGACGCCGTTATCGCCATTCACGGCGCATGGACAAACTTCCTGTCCGCCCTCAAAGACCTCGACGGCGCCCCCCGCAAAAAGGGCATCATCGACATGGGGGCATACGAGCGGCAATAACTGACGGCATCCCCGGCGGCGCTGGTAGTAGGGCTGCTGGCGGGGATGCTGATTAGGTGATATTTTTTGCTACAATTATATAATCACAATATTTTTCTTCGGTAAAGAGTATTTCAAGATTAAAATAGCTACATATTTGTTTCAATACTCTCATATCAAATACATGGTGATGCAGACAGCGATTTTCATAATTTTTCAAACTTCTTTCTTTGAACTGTTCAAATGTTCCGGCATAAGAATCCATTGTTAAATCATGTAACTTTAGTATCTCTTCAAGATGTGTATTGTCATGCTCATCGGTATCCTTTTTATAATCATTCAACAAGTGTGCAAATCTTATAGGTTTCCTATAGTGGTCGAAATTTGATGCTTTTCTTGGGGCAACTATTATTATAATTCCATTATGTCGTAATTTTAATATCCATTGTTTTACCGCCTTCATGGGGTTTGCTATATGCTCAATATTGTTGCATGACAATATAAAGTCATATGCATCGTCCGCAATGATTGATAAATCAACAGTGTCAGCGATATATAATCTTCCGACACATCTTTCATTTATATAAAACCCATTATTCGTTTCTACGTTGCCAGTCCATACAGTTGAACTTGAAAAATTTTGACCAGCGGTCGGGGGGGGGGGGGGGGGGGGGGGGGGGGGGGGGCGGG
>JAITNZ010000186.1 GCA_031290205.1 Spirochaetaceae bacterium | reverse complement strand
GCAATTTTCTTCATCTGTGTTAATCTGTGTGTATCTGTGGACATTCTTCTTCGGCATTTTTAAATTGTCCGCGAATGGACGCGAATGTACAGGAATAATCATAAAATATCCTTATGTATTCGCGATTTCTTCGCGTCATTCGCAGACTTTCTTTTGCGTCCATCCGCAAAATCTGCGGACTTTCTTGATTTTTTCATTTTAATGCGCTCGCCCTGCCCTACCGAGCCTGTCCTCTATGCTTTTTTCAAAAACTCTGTATAATTAAATTGATGTTTAATAGCATATACGGAAAAATCTGCGCAAAGCTCCCGTCTGCCGTCTACCTTCTGACAGGCGGGATCGAGTGGGAAGTGAACATGCCTTCGACCGATATTGGCGCATTGCCGCCGATTGGGGACGAGTGCAGAGTGTGGACATGGCTCTGCCACCGTGAGGACGCGATGCTCCTCTATGGTTTTTCGGGTGAGGAACGCAGGGCGACCTTCCACGAACTGCTTAAAGTGGATGGCGTGGGACCAAAGGCGGCGATGAAGATATTGGGCGGCATAAGCCAGACCGAGTTGGAACGCGCCCTAGAATCCGGCGATGTCGCTAGGCTTGAGGCGGTGCCGGGACTTGGCAAAAAAACCGCGCAAAAGATGATACTGGCGCTTAAGGGGAAAATAGTTCACGGCGGGGAAAAATCCGGCAGACACGATTCGCCGTTCAATGAGCTTGCCGATGCCCTGTCCGAAATGGGCTACGACAAACGCACCGCACTCTCCGTGCTGGAGAAAGCCGCTGCCGAAATCGGCAACTCCGTCGAAGGCGCGGAACGAGAAAATGCCATTTTCAGAAAAGCGATACTCTTTTTGAGCGGGTAGGGTTTTCGTAAGATTTGACGCCGGTCAGCCGATGCCTAAATCAGCCGCCATACGGCACGAGGCGCCCCCTCGGATTGGGACGGCTGAAGGCATCACCGCTTCATTGAGCTACAGATGCCGGTAACGCCGAGTAATAAAAAATCCCCGCCGCAGAGCGGCGGGGTATCAGACCCCAAGTTGATGACGCCCTTTTCATCCTGAAGGCGAGGGCAAAAAGCGCCTGAGGCGCAATGATACGATATAGAGACAGCCCGCCCACGCCACGCCATGAACGATTAGGATGCCTTAGCAGCGCGCCAATAGTATTTTGCTTAGGAAAATCGCCGCTCAATCAGGTAAATTCGCATTCAGTCTAAGCGGGGGGGTAGATGAGATTGGTTTTTTGCGGCATACTGGACTTACTATGAAACAAAATAATTTTAATTATGCGAATTTCGCTTTTTCGCTCCTTTTGGTATTTACGAGCGCACTTGCGTGTTGCAAGGAGAATAAAATGGGAAAATTAGGCGATGGCGTTTTTGCACAAATCAGCACCACTCAGGGGGATATTATCGTCCAGCTTGAGTATGAAAAAACGCCGCTTACGGTTACCAATTTTGCCGCTCTTGCCGAAGGTAAGATGGATGCGGCTTCCGGCAAGCCATTCTACGACGGTTTGGCTTTTCACCGCGTTATCCCCGATTTTATGATTCAGGGCGGCGACCCACAGGGCAACGGTTCCGGCGGTCCGGGCTACCGCTTCCCCGATGAGTTCGATCCGAGCCTTACGCACAGCGGACCGGGCATCCTTTCGATGGCAAACGCGGGAGCGGGCACCAACGGCAGCCAGTTTTTTATCACGCACAAGGAGACCCCTTGGCTTGACGGCAAGCACACGGTTTTCGGGCACGTTGTCGAAGGAATGGATGTCGTCAATAAAATCCAGCAGGGCGATAAAATCAATTCGATTACGATTGCGAGGAACGGCGAGAAGGCGAAAGCTTGGACGGCGGACCAGGCGAGCTTCAACAATCTGCTTGCAACAACGGCGGCGCGGGTAATGGAAAAACAAGCCGTCAGCCGGAACGACAGTATTGCCGCAATAAAGGCGAAATTCCCCAATGCCGAGCAGACGAGCTCCGGTATCTACTATGTTATCACGAAACAGGGCGGCGGCGCGAAGCCGACGGCGGGGCAGAATCTTGCGGCGAATTACAAACTTTCGTTGCTTGACGGCACCGTTATCGACGCCTCCGAGTTTCACGGCGGACCGCTTGAGTTCGCTGCCGGCGGGGGGCAGCTTATACCCGGCTGGGAAGAAACGGCGATGGATATGAAGAAAGGCGAAAAGCGCACCGCCGTCCTTCCGCCCGAACTTGCCTACGGCGAAAACGGCGTTCAGAATCCGCAGACCGGCGAGGTGCTGATTCCGGGGAACAGCTATCTTGTCTTCGAGCTGGAGTTGGTGGACATAAAGTAGCGCTTTAGCGCTTTTTGATGATGGTCAAGCTCAATTCCCGATACCGGTATTTTGTGTATGGCGCGGCGTTTTTGTTATACGCATTTCTCGCGGCGTGTCCGGTGCCGCCCGAGACGGTGTTTGTGCCCCAATGGTTGCAATCGCTTACATCGGGGTATCCTCAGGCGGAAATCCTTGAGGAATCGCTTGTGCCGTTTGATTTCGGCGGGAATTTCGGCTATGTGTCCCCCGGCGGTAATTTTACGATTAATCAGGCGAGGTCGGGCTATCTGGCTCAATCTGAGCGGCTCTTTGCTGAATTTTCGGGAAAAGACGAAAAAATTGAGGTTCGTGATTTTTTGAACCGCGCTGTTTTTACCCTCAATGACAAGCGCGGGTATCCTTTTTTTCGCGACAAGCGAATTTTTATTATTTCGAGCGAACAGCATTCAATTTCCGAAACGGATAAAACGAATAATATCCTCTGGTCATTTGATTTTTCTTCCCCGGTAACCTGTGTTGATGCGGCGGCGGGGCTGCTCCTCGTTGGCGAACTGGACGGGACATTGGAGTTGATTGACGGCGGCGGGAAACGCCTTTACACGGCGGAGCCCTCCGGTTCGCGCATTCCTGCGATTTACGGCTGTGCAATATCGGCAAGCGGGACAAAAATTGCCGCCGTTTCCGGTCTGGATCACCAGCGTTTTTTAGTCATTGAGCTGGACGGCGGCGTGTGGCGCATCACTCATCATGAATTTTTAGATGAAGGATTCCGGCGTCCTGTCCATGTAAAATTTGTTGATAATGAACGCCGCGTTGTCTATGAACGGGAGGACGGGCTTGGCATCTATCATCTGGATTCCCGTTCATCCGAGAGGGTGCCGATCGATGGGCGTATTCTTCATATCGAAGACAGCCCGGAGGACAGGATGATTTTTCTTATTTCATCTGAATCTGCCGTTCAAAAAAACCTTATCGCGATTCGATACCCGTCAAGCAAAGTAATTTCCGCCCCATTTACCAGCGCCGATACTTTTCTTAAAATCCACGAACGCCTCCTCCTCATCGGCGGCGGCAAGAAACTCGCTGCTTTCAATATCGAAAAGATGTAGCTTGGCACTTTTCAAACACTAATAAACCCCCAATGGCTCGAATCGCCCTTCTCTTACCAAGGGCAAGGCTGAAACCGCCTGTGGCGGAATAAACTTTTGTTCCTACTCAGGACACTCTGTTATCTCAAGAATTTTTAGTTTGTTTTTCTTGAGGGACGCCCTTAATCAGTGATCTGAGGATTTTATCAAAGCTGGCGGCAAAAGATTTAAGCTCTTTTTTCCCGTAATTTGCGGTGCGGACGATCTCTGCGCCGCTTTCCGCCAAGCCGACGTGGAAACAGCGGATAGAGTAAGCCTGTCCGATATTGTCTTTGGTGAATTGCCTGCCCCGGTCGTCGATAACGGCGATTGATTTTTCAACAAGGCGCTTCGCGAGCCCGACATCCCGCGTTATCGCGAGATCGCCCGTTTCTGCCAGTTCGACGATTCTATCATCTGCGGCGCCTTCATCGCCTGAACAGAGTTCCATGAGCGCATTGCCGCCCAACTCAGGAATGGGGCGGTTCGCGGCAAATACGGCGGGAAGCCCCGTTCGTACAGCTGCCTTCTGGACAACAGCTCGCACACTCACCGGACAGGAATCAGCATCAACGAGGATTTTCATGGCTGCCTGAAGAAGGGGAACGGGGAACAGGGAAAAGGGAAGAGGGAAAAGGGAAAAGTGGCAGTTTGCTAAGGTAACTGAATTTGACCTTGCGATAGTTAAGAAGAGGATGCGGAGTGAGCAATGAGCAATGAGCAATGAGCAATGAAGAAATATCTCGGAGTATACTCTTCCCCTGTTCCCTGTTCCCCGTTCGCTGTTCCCCATCCTCCCCATCACCCTCATACCAGCGTGGCAAAATAATCTTCTATAGTTTCCCGCCGACGGATTTGTATGATGTCCCCGTCTGCGCGGAGGAGCAGTTCGCCGCAACGGAGCTTGCCATTGTAGTTAAAGCCCATCGCCCGCCCGTGCGCACCGGCGTCGTGGATGATGACGAGGTCGCCTGACTTTTCGCCGATATCGATGGGGGGGAGCGCCCGCCGCACGGCAAACTTGTCGTTATTTTCGCAGAGGCTGCCCACTACATCGTATGTTTCCGTGCAAGGTGCGTCCTCTTTTCCGGCAACCGTGATATGGTGGTATGCGCCGTAGAGCGCCGGTCGCATCAGGTCTGCCATCGAAGCGTCAAGCCCGATGTATCGGCGAAAAATCTCTTTTTTGTGGATAGCGCGGGAGACCAGCCAGCCGTAAGGTCCGGTAACGACCCTACCCCATTCAGTATGAATTCCGAGCTTTGCCAAGCCAGCCGACGCTGCGATGGTGTCGAAGAGCGCTTTTAATCCGCGCGCCAGCTCTTGGTAATCGAGCGCGTCCTGTTCGAGCTTGTAGGGAATCCCCACGCCGCCACCCAAATTGACCAATTCCAGCGCGATGCCGCACCGGTCTTTTACCTCGGCGGCAAGCTCGAACAGCAGTTTCCCTGTTTCGAGGTGATATTGCAGATTCAATTCATTTGAGGCGACCATCGTATGCAGCGCAAAACGTTTGACGCCTTTTTTTTGCAGAATCTGAAAACCTTCGAATATTTGTTCGCGGGTAAACCCATACTTCGCCTCGATAGGATTGCCGATAATCGAGTTGCCCATCTTGAGGGGACCGGGATTATAACGAAGCGAAACGATTTCCGGCAGCCTGCCCAAGCTCTTTTCGAGAAATGCAATGTGGGTGATGTCATCAAGGTTGATGATCGCTCCAAGCTCCGCCGCTTTGCGGAATTCGTGCGAAGGCGTTTCGTTCGAGCTGAACATGATCCCCTCGCCCGTAATACCAGCCATTTCGGCAAGCAAGAGCTCCGGCAGGCTCGAACAGTCCGCGCCGAACCCTTCTTCGCGCAGAATCCTGATGATTGCCGGATTGGGCAGCGCCTTTACCGCAAAATGCTGATAAAAATGAGGGAACACAGAAAACGCCTCTTGTATCTGCCGCGCATTTTGGCGGATTGCCGCCTCATCATAAAGATAAAACGGCGTGGGGTATTTTTCCGCAAGCGCCTCAAGCTGCTGTTTGTTGAGGGGAAATGTTTTGTCCACGAATAACCTTAACCTTGAACAACCATAGCACACTATGGTCAAGTATGTCCAGAGGGCGCATTGCCTCATAATTAATCGAGCCCCAGCAGTTCCGAATTCAACCACGAACCTCACGAACAACACGAACGGAAGACGAAATGAATATGAATAATGGTGATAAACAAGGCAGAAATCGTAAGAATTGTGCGCTA
>JAITNZ010000166.1 GCA_031290205.1 Spirochaetaceae bacterium | reverse complement strand
TGTGGGCTATCACCGAAAATAGGAATTCCGAAAGCCCCCAAGACATCGCCACAAACCTTGGTTGTATAAAGAGATAACAAGCAAAACCCCGCCGAAAATTTTCAAAACGAAAATGAGAAAAATCGAGAAAAACCCACGTAAACCACGAGAAAATCGAGAATCTGCCGCCAGTCCTTCAAGTAGCTTCAATGGCCTTCAAATGGCGTATTTTGAGGCTTTTTATAAGGAAAAGGCCGCAAATAAGCGGCTTTTGGGGAACAGGCGCACGGTAAATGCCTCTTGCCCAAGCCCAAAGGTGCGAACAAAAACATTAGAAAAGAAAAAGGTGCGAACCGAATAGTAAGTATATATAATATATAGTGTTGCGATGCGCGATAAGGAAAAGGTGCGAAGTAGCACGAGTTCGTACCTAACTTGAAAAAAAGGGCAATGTTTTGTTCGCACCTTTGGGTGTAAAATTATGGTTCAATGTCGGCTTCGATAGAAATTTTTTTTACGCCCATGTTCTGCTTTTTTTCACGTTTTGCCCGCGCTACAAAGAATGCAACGAGTGCCGCAAAAGGTATTAGCGCAAACGGGCCAATGAGTGGGAAAAGGCTGATACAGACACAAACAAGAATAAAATTAGCGGCAAGCCTACCGCAGCCTCTCATATTTTCCTGTTGTTGGGCGGCTATTTGTTTATCTACTTCGTCATCTTGTATAACCTGAAGCGTATCATCTGGTTTGTTCCTCACAAAGTATACTTGATAAGAACGCCCCTTTTTTTCGCGCTTTATAAGCCCTTCTTTTTCGGCGAAGTAAAGGGCATAGGTAAAGTCCGCTTTTTTGAAATTGCTGTTCTCCCATTTATACACTTCTGTTTGCAGAATACCATCAAACTTTTGAACTATTGGCAGTATGAATTTTAGAAGCGCACGATATTCAGGGTCTCTATAAAGAACAAAACTGGCGTATTCAGTTTTCAACTTATTCAAAATAGCTGTCAGCGCTGGTATATTCTCTAGCTTCTCAAATTGTTCAAAACTTTCGACCGTTTTTAGATACAAAGCCCTGGCTTTTTTGAAATCCCTCGCCCTTTCCGCATCCCGTGCGTCACGCCAACTTTTATAGGAAGCGTCCAAACGCTGAAGTTCAAAATCTTTCACTGAATATTCAGGATGTGTATCAGTATATTCATACATATTTTTCCTAAACGTATTCCAGCTTTTTGCCCTTGCCTCGTCTCTCATAATAACCCTCCATTAATATCAATTTGATTCGGGTGAAGCCAATACAGAACTCGCCCAAATATTGTAAATCTGTCAGCCGTTGCCATATCCTTTGCATCAAGCGTAACCATCAACTCTGATTTATCTAAATCGACAAAGCGTACTGAAAAGATTTTTATTTTAGTCATATCAAACTCCAGAAGCTTGCAGTATACTTCCCCATCCAACGCGAAAACATAGATGCCATCCCGTGATTCTTGGTCGTATCCGCCGTCAAACAGGACGTAGTCCCCGTCCCTAATACCCGCTCCTATCATAGAGTTTCCGGCAACACATAGCGCAAAAAGCCGCTTTATTTTGAGGCGGGGAATCATATCAAAAATATCAATGTAATCAGCGATATTCTGCTCATCCTCCCAGTTCACACCCGGGCCGCATGATACTTTCTGACGGAGTAGCGGTACTATATGGCGGTTTTCGCTCGGTTTTTCTAATGCCTGTTGTGATTTTTTTATGTTTTTTTCACCTATTCCGGTAAAAATCCAGTTTAAGTTGATTGAATACTTGACAGCTAGATTATATAAAACCTCTTTTGACGGTTCCCGTTTACCGGATTCTATACTACTAACGGTCGTACCCTCCATGCCAAGAGAAGCGGCAAATTCTTTAACATTTAGTCCGCTTTGTTCGCGTATGATAGCAAAACGCTCTTTTATTCCATCAACCATAAAATATTTCCAAAAATTCGTAACATTTTGCTCTTTTTCTCTTGACAAAAAAAGAACAATCTGCTATACTCTATATTGCCGGTAAAAAAAGAAACCGGCAAAACCAAAAAAACGAGGTTACCTACAAGGGCAGGAAACCCGTGAAAGCAAGGAGAGCAAGATGGCGAACACCATTACCCACCAAACGGGTTGCTGGATTCAGTATCAACTGAAACTGAATGGCCACACCCAGGACACGGTCGCCGAGGTGGCGAACCGTTCCGTAAGTATTGTATCACAGTTTTTGTGCGGGCGCAAGGACTCTGCAAGAGTTCGGACGGCGTTCTGCAAAGTGCTGGGTTACGAGAGCTTCGAGAAGCTGGCGGCCAGTATGCCGCAGGAAAACAGGAGGCCAGCATGAAAATTCTAGGACTGCTCGGCGGACTTTACACGGAACTCAAGAGACTGAACGACAATCTTGAGCGTTTAACCGCCTCTAACGAGAAAAAACAGCGGGACCAAGAAAACCCGCTGTCGGAAATGACGGGCACGGAAATTTTCGAACTTAAACAATGGATAAACTCTCGGTTTTCGGCAAAGGGAATTTCACTAGAAGCGGCAGCGTTGGGCGATGACTACATAAAAGGGAGAATTGAATACTTTTTTACATCAAAAAAAAGTACAAAAACAGCCAGGGACGCCATCGCGGCGGCCCTTGGCTACGCCAACTTCAGCGATTTGGCAGAAGCATGGCGGAAAGGAGGCGCGGCATGAAAATCACCATTACAGGGCATATTGTATCGATTGACTACGCGAGGCAGTCGTTCAACATCAAGCCGCGAAGCAGACACACGCAGGTCACCGTCTACGCCGATGAAAAAGTTTTTACCAAACTGGCGTACAGAGTTGAAAAAGACCGGCTGGACGGTAAAAACGAGACGCGGGGTACATTTATTGTTTCTGGGAAAGTGCTGTCGCATTTTGTGACGGGCGATGTTGCGCCTTACCATGAAAGTAAAGCGATGAACCGCTTGTTTGAATGGCTTGAGACATCCAGAAAAAGGCGTGACATGAAGGGGGTTAAAACGTCGGATCAAATACGAAAAAAGCTCGTAAAGGAAGCCCATGCTTATGCAGAATGGTTAAACAGAGATTCTCAGCCTTACCTTATGCCTAAATCGGAGGCCTCTTCGGACTTTTCCAGGAGGCCTGCCGCCACCAACTCATTTTGTTCCATTGGGGGATAGCAATGTCTATGCGCAAATATCCGTCAAACTCGCCTTTTTTAGACAAAGCGTTAATATCTTCTTCGACGTATTCCGCTAATTGTTGTTTTACTATGTCCAAGACAGATAATGTTGCATCTTTCAGGTTTCCGGACGACGCGAGTATTTCTTCGCTGAAATGCAGGAGATGGAATACAACACGTTGGGCTTTTTTCATTACCCAGTATGGTTCTCTGTCGGCTATGAAGTCCGCAATACACAGCGCAAAAAGTTCCCGCTCAACCGTCGTGGCGTTTTCGAATTTTTTGTCAATAAAATCATCAAGAACCGGCTTTATCAAAAACATTGCCTCTTTTTCGTGCATTAAAAAAATACCTCCAATACATTATCGGCAAGGAGGCTTGCAATGATTAGCAAGTGGCTTTCGGCAAGCGAAATTGCGGAGTTCCTGTCGGCGACAGTTCGGTGGATTCAAAAAAGGTCTGTGACCGAACACTGGACATCCCGCAATGAAAAAGCGAACGGCGGCATCCGCAAAACCTACCAGATTGCCGCCTTGCCGGAGGACGTGCAGACGGCCTACGCCGCGAGCCTAAAACTCAGTTTAGCCGACCTGCAAAGCCAGCTAAAACCACCGGCTGGGCATCAAAAAAAGATAAACATACCGCGCTACAACGGGCGCGGCGCGAAAACGAAAGAGATAAAACCGATAGATGCGGCTGCCGACACTGACCTTAAAATCGCCGCGCTCCGGGCGCAATTGATTAGGGCATACAACGATTCGGGGCTGTCGGCCGCGCAGTTTATCACCGCCTACGAAAACGGCGTTGCCGTTCCAGAATTGCGGGAACGGCTGGGGCGCTGGGGCAACATACACACGCAGTCAAACTTCTATGGCTGGCTTGCCAGCTATGAACGGCACGGGCTGGCCGGATTGGCCCCGCAGTACGCGAAACGGCACGGCGGGGCCGGGGCTTCGCTGGACGAACGGGCGAAGGAACTTATACAGGGAATATATCTTGACCCGCGCAAGCCGAGCATCGCCTCGGTGGAGCGTGATATAAAGCAATTCGGCTATGAACTCAACTATACAATCATCAACCGCTACATAAAAGACGAAATACCCTTGTCGGTAAAAGCATTTTACCGTATGGGCGAAAAAGCCTACCACGACCGGTTCGACCCATACATAGAGCGCGATTACACCCTGTTCAAGGCGATGGAATGGGGGTGCGCCGACCATCACCTGTTTGACTTTGTAATTACCCACGAAGGGCGCATCTTCCGCCCCTGGCTGACCGCGTTCATTGATATGCGGAGCCGGAAAATCACCGGCTGGCACATCGACGTGGTGCCGAACACGCTCACCATTATGCGGGCTTTTTCGATGAGCGTTGACACCTGCGGACTGTTTGGCAATCTCCTTATCGACAACGGCAAAGACTTCAAAAGCCATTGGTTCGCCGGCACGGCATGGAAGGAACGCCGGACGCGCCCGGAAAAAGACACGCTCGACCTGATTGAAGGAGTCCTGCATGACTGCGGCACGAAGGCGCACTTTGCCACGCCGTACCGGGGGCAGTCAAAACCCATCGAGCGGTTCTTCCGCACGGTCATCGAATTATTTTCAAAACAGCAGGAATTCTATGTCGGCTCGAACACAGCAACACGCCCGGACGATGCGAAACTCTACTGGGGCCGGATTAACGGGCGCGACCGCATCGAGGTTACCTACACGCTGGCACAACTGCGCGAGGACTTCGGGAACTTCGCGGCGTGGTTCAACTCAAACTGGCAACATTCGGGGCAGGGCATGGACGGCAGAACGCCGGACGAGGTATTTGCCGCGAACCTTGAAGTCCAACGCGAAATGCCGGAGGCGATGCGGAAATATGTGTTCGCCATCCGCGAGCAGCGCACGGTTCAGCGGAACGGAATCACGATAGACGGCATCAGTTATTACAACGGGGAACTGGTCAGGCTCATCGGATCGCGGGTGGAAGTGCGGCGCGACATCAATGATGTTGGCAAGGTCGCGGTGTTTAGCCTTCCCGGCTGCATCTACCAGTTTGACGCGGTCAACGAATTTTTCAAGGACAGGGGGATTGCGGAAGAGAATATCCGCAGGGTACGGAATGCCCAGAAAAAAGCGCGGGAACACTTGCAGGATTTCGCGCAAAGCGCGGCGGAGGTTCGCCGGTCGAAAAAGACACCCGCCGAACTGCTGGCGGAACAGGCTAGATTTCGCGTGATACCGGGCGCGAACAGTTTTAAGAACCTGGAAGTGGTGGGCGGCGAACCGCTGGCCGTGATTAACAGGCGGCGGCTCCGGCTTCCGACCGACCCGGATTAGACGAGGCAACAACCGCCCTTGGGGCGGGAAATTTTATAGGTTAAGGAGAACTGTATGGAACGAAAAGAAATGGAGCTTGACGAGGAACTGTACAAAAAGTTCTTTGAGCTTGTCGGCAGCCCCGATGAGGGAAAACGCATCAGCCAGGCCAAGGCCGCGCAAGCCCTGGGTTATTCATCGGGCGTGGTGTCCGCCTACAAAAGCCGGTCGTACAACGGAAACGTGAAGGCTTTTGAAGAAGCGGTCAGGGCGTGGCTCAAACGGGAGGCGCGGCGCATCGCAAAAATCGAAGTGCCCACCGCCGAGACATCCACGCTGGACTCGATGCGGAAAGCGCTCATGCTGGCGCAGGACGAGGGGGACATTGCGGTCATCGTGGGCGATTCCGGGACGGGCAAAACGACCGCCCTGCACACCTATGCCGCCGAAAGCCACAGTGCGATTTTGATTGAGGTCGATTCCAGCTTCACCAAGAACGTGCTGGTCACCGAGATTGCCCAGGCGGTCGGCGTGGAAACGAAGGGCAGCATCACGGCGGTCATCGCCCGGATTGTGGAAGCCCTGCGGGGCCGGGACACGGTCATCATGATTGACGAGGCGGACTATCTGTCGGATAGCAGCCTTGAACTGGTGCGGCGCGTTATCAATGACAAAGCGCAGACCGGGGTGGTGCTGGCCGGGCTTCCGCGCCTCAAGTACAAACTTGAGAACCTGCGGAATGACCATCAGCAGCTGACCAGCCGCGTGGGGGTGCTGCTGGAAGTGAAGCGGCTGTCCAAAGCGGACGCGGTGAAAATCATCGAAGGCGTCTGGCAGGGCTTGACCAAAGAGACCATCGAGGCGTTTGTCAAAATGGCGAACGGTTCGGTGCGGACGCTGGTCAAACTCATGGGGCGCGTCCATCAGACAATGGGGATTAACCGCATCGAAACGCCGGA
>JAITNZ010000149.1 GCA_031290205.1 Spirochaetaceae bacterium | reverse complement strand
TTGGGAATGGTAACTTTTCCTTTTTTCTCCGTATGTTTATAGTGGCTATGACTTCCCTCTTGACTGAAGAAATACCATCCGTCATTTTTTATCAGAGCCGTTAATTCCTTTACGGTATAAACTTCACCCATCTTTATCGAGTATACACACTTATTTGTGGAATGTCAAGTACAAATTTTATGAATTTTAGGGGATTAAGATGATTTTTTATAAATATTTTGAATAATTTCACAAAAAGTTTCACATAACGTTCCGGCTGTAGCCCGAGCCGCCTACTGGCGGCGAAGCATATACAGTCCAGTTATGCGAAACAAAAACTTCCTGCTATACCACGACTGAAGGAATTCCCGCCGTCTGATGGCACTACTGCATCTCGAACAGGTCGAACTGGGTGAACAGGACGCCGCGCACGCGGGCTTTGTCGAAGACGGTTGTGTTGAGCAGCTCTTTTATCTCTTCTTTTATTTTACTGCGGTTTTCAGGCTGCAACGAGGTCTGATATTTTGAACTAAAATAATTGAGGAAGAAGTCTATCAATTGCACCTTGCGGGCAATCAGCTCGGTTTGAGTCGCCGTGTCATTCAAATCGTATTCGAGCACGGGGGCGGCGACGATATTGTAGGGCGTCGGGTCCCGCGAGCGGGTGCTAATATTGCCTAATCCGTCGTAGTAGGAATATATCGGTTTAATCGCCGCATAGGCTTCTGTTTGCGGGATTGCTGCCTGCGCGGTCGCCCCGCTTCCGCTCATTATCTTAAAGGTGATGATAACTACCGTTACGATAAATATCAATGCGGCAAGTCCTATCGCCACAAACTTTAAGAGCTTACCAATTACCCCCGACGAGTCCTTTTTCGGCTCGGAGCTTGCTTCCCCCCCGTCTTCGGGTCCATCACCTAAATCTTTTTCATCATCTGCCATTGCTAAAACCTCCAATGGCACCACTGATTAACTCATGCGCGGCAATCTTGCACCGCCTAAGACCTGCATTTTTTTGCCCAAAATGCTCGATATAAACCCATTATACCTGCGCTTTTGGGCTTCAAACTGCGGGCAAATTCGGCACAATCTTGCCTGCCCCTAGTTAATCAGCGGTGCCCTATAAGTGTCCATCATCTAGTATAACTATATCAACACGCCTGTTATAGGCTCTGCCTTCTTCTGTGCTGTCCGAAGCGACCGGAACGGTGTCGGCGAATCCGGCAACCTGAAAATTCTTATCCTCCATGCCAAGCCCGGTAAGGTAGTTGAGCACGGCAATCGAACGCGCCGAGGAGAGCTCCCAGTTCGATGTCCAGGGACCTGCGGGGTCGATTGCAGTGGAATCGGTGTGCCCTTCAATCCTGAATTTCCTGCCGGCAAGTTCGGGGGACGAGAGCAGCGTGCCAAGCCGCAGCAGGATGTCCCGCGTCGATTCCATGTTGATGCGGGCGGAGGCGGGCGCGAAGAACGCGTCGGTAGCGAGGCTGATGACGATGCCCCGCTCGTCGGCGGTTACCGTCATCTTTTTCGAGTTTACATCCGGCGCGAAGAGGCTCACCGCTTTTCGTAGCGCCGTGCCGAGCGACTTCCCCCGGTCGGTCGCCGGTAGCGACGTGATGTTGTTGCCGAGCTCCGCCATGCGCCCGACGGAGAGGGTATTCCCCCCCGTATTCGACCCCATGCCCCGCGCCATAAACGAGACGCTAATCTGCGACATCGACGAAGGGGTTACCTCATCAGGGTTGAACATGATGGCAAAAAAACAGAGAACGAGCGTAACCATGTCGGAATACGTGGTAAGCCACTCCTGCCCCGTCGGTCCCCCGCCGCTTTT
The DNA here is from genome assembly GCA_031290205.1 of Spirochaetaceae bacterium. Classification (GTDB taxonomy): domain Bacteria; phylum Spirochaetota; class Spirochaetia; order Treponematales; family Breznakiellaceae; genus JAITXS01. Next base: position 1,396 of record JAITNZ010000149.1, on the reverse strand, counting down.
TTTCTTTTTCTTTCCCATATTTTTTACTCACTTTGAAGAAGGGGTATGGGGTATGGGGGAAGATTTCACTTTGAAATCTTTTTTCCTTGCTCATTCCTCGCTCATTCCTCAATCCGCACTCCTCATTTCTCAAACCATTCTTCCTAACTCACGTTCAAAACCAGATGCCTTATCCAAAGGCGCCTCTCCCCCCATACCCTATACCCTATACCCCTTCTTCAATCCTTCATCACCTCTGACTCGATTTCCTTGCGCTCTTCGGGTTTCAAGTAGGCGAGGAGCTTCATGCCGAGGATGCGGGGGTTGTCGCCTGCCTGTATCGAAAGGATGCCTTCGATTACCATTTCGCGCACCTGCGCTTCGGCGGCGTCGAAGGTGCGGAGTTTCTGCATGACCGGCGTGAGGAGGGCGTTGGCGATGATCGAGCCGTAGAGGGTGGTGATCAGCGCGACTGCCATGTTCGGTCCGACGGACGCTTTGTCCTCGAGGTTTTTCATCATGGCGATAAGCCCGATGACGGTGCCCAGCATACCGAAGCCAGGCGCCAGCGCCGCCCACATGTTGAGGATGCCTACCGTCGCCCCGTGCCGGTCTTGCATCTGGCTTACTTCGATTTCCAAAAGGTCGCGGACAACCGCCGCGTCCGTCCCGTCGACGACGAGCTGCAGCCCCTTCTTCATAAACGCGTTATCGAGGTCGACGATTTCGTCTTCCAGCGAGAGGAGCCCTTCGCGGCGGGCTTTTTCGGACATTGCCATCAGTTTGGTAACGATGCCTTTTTCGCCGAAATTCGGCACCTTGAATATGAGTCCTATCATGCCGAAGACGCCCACGGCGTTTTTGATGGTTGAGGCGCACATGAGGCAGAACCACGAACCCAAGACGACGATGAGCATGGACGGCAAATCCCAGTAGGTCGACAAGCCTGAACCGCCTGATATGACGCCGAATACTAACATGCCGAAAACGGCGACTAAGCCGATAAGTGACGATATATCCATCAGTTAATCCTACTCTTCATTCTTAAAACCGCCAATCTGCTTTCTATATGCTACTATACGCGCGATGAGTTCGTCAACGCTTTCCTTCACTATAACATATTTTCCCGATAACATCAAAAGAGTCGTATCGGGCTTAAGCTCGACAGACTCTATCTGATGAGGGTTGATGTAATACTCCGCGCCGCCTAAGCGGGTTACTTTAATCATGCGCTAACTACCTTTTAAGGGTAAGCAATTCCTGCAAGAGCTGGTCGGCGGTCTGTATCGTGCGCGAGCTTGCCTGAAAGCCGCGCTGGGTAACGATCATGTCGGTAAAGGCGTCCGCCATATCGACGTTGGACATTTCCAGCGTGCCCGAAATAATTTTGCCCTTGCCTGCTATCCCCGACGGACCA
>JAITNZ010000142.1 GCA_031290205.1 Spirochaetaceae bacterium | reverse complement strand
TTCAAATACTTTTACCTGCCAGTTCACCATATCCTGTTCGACATCAAAGACATCCTCTCTATGCATCTCGTTTTCTTATCAAACGGAAGGCTTAAAGCGGCTGTGCCGCCTATAAAAAGTCAACAAGTTATGCGTCCCGTTCAGGGCGAGCGCATTAAGAATTTGTCCACAGGGGGAAGGCGCCTGAGGCGCTTTTATGCCTTGCCTTCGATTTGAGTCGGGCGTTCGACACAGCAAGGTGCGCGGTAACGAACATGACAGGAGCGCGGGCGCGTAGCGCCCGTGCCGCATTCCTGAGAAAGCCTTCTCCCTGTGGACATTCATCGGTGAAGCCGTAACAGTTGAGTGCGTGGCAAGGAGCATGGCGGCGAGCACTGGCGCGTAAGCGCTTGTGTCGCGTACCTGTGAAAGCCTTCCCCATGGACGCGAATGCACGCGAATAATCATAAAATTTCATTATAAATTTGCGATTTCATCGCGTTATTCGCAGACTTTTTTCTGCATCAATCCGCAAAATCTGCAGATTTTCTTGATTTTTCTATTTTAATGCGCTCGCTCTGTGCCTAAGGCGCCCTGAGGCACCCTGAACGCGGCAATAAACCTGCTTAGGCGCTTGAGACTGCGGGCGCCATTTCCAAGGGCTTAAAAGCGCCTAAGGCGCCCTAAGGCGCCCTGAACGCGGCAATAAACCTGCTTAGGCGCTTAAGACTGCGGGCGCCATTTCCAAGGGCTTAAAAGCGCCTAAGGCGCCCTGAGGCACTTTAGTTCCTCTGGGCTGAGGGGGCGGGTTTTTCCTTCGGCAAGGTCGCCTAGAAGTATGTTCCCGATGCGGATGCGCCGCAGTATCTTAGGATGAAGGCGGAACGAGGAAAAAACGGTGCGGATTTCGCGGTTTTTCCCCTCAATCAGCACTATACGGAGCGTCTTTGCTCCCAGACGTTCGATTTCCCGACAGCGGTAGAGCACCCCTTCGATGCGAATTCCCTCGCGAAACGCGTTCAAAATACCGTCGGGAACGATATTTGTCGCCTCAACGAGGTATTCTTTTTCGATTTCTGATGAGGGGTGCGAAAGTTTTGAAGCAAATGCGCCGTCGTTGGTAAAGAAAATCAGCCCCGATGAGCGGAAATCAAGGCGCCCGATGTTATAAAGCCGCTCGGCGACACGGGGGAGCAGCTCGCCTGCAAGCGGGCGGTTCAGCGGGTCGCTTGCGCTACAGAGGTAGAGCGGCGGTTTGTTGAGCGCGATATAGTGCAAGTGCGCTTCAGGGTGAACTTCCCTGTCGTCGACGCAGACGGCATCCCCCTCGTCGACCTTCACGCCAAGCTCGCTGGCGATAATCCCGTTGACGCTTACCCGCCCCGCCAGGATGATCCTTTCACTTTCCCGCCGCGAAGCCACTCCCGCGTGGGCAAGATATGCTTGCAGCCTAATCATGCTTATTCGCCGCTTTCAAGCTCAAACTTATCCGCTTCATCTGCGGATAGCTTTGGGAGCTCTGCTATGCTCGACAGGCGGAAAAACGTGAGGAATTCTTTGGTGGTACCGAACTGGGCGGGTTTGCCGGTTATGTCTTTTTTCCCCACTTCCTTTATCAGATCGCGTTCGGTGAGGATGCGTATCATGTTTTCGGGGTCGCTGCCTCGAATGTCCTTGATTTCGCTGCGGGTGATCGGCTGCGAATAGGCGATTATCGCCAGTGTTTCCATCGCGGCGCGGGATAATCGCGCCTCGTTCTTTCTACCATAGCGCTCGCGGAGTGTCTCCCAGAGTTCCTTTTTCGGCGCAAGGAGAAAGCCGCCCGAAATGGCGGCAAGCTCGATGCCGTAATCAGCCTGAGTATAGCGCTCGCGCAGTGCGGCAAGCGCCGCCTCGACCGCTTCTTTCGATAGACCGGCGATGCGTGCAAGCGCCGCCTCGTCCAGCGGCTCCGACTCCAAGTATAAAATTGCCTCGATTAAGGCTGTTTGTGTTTCCATATCTTTTGTTAAAACTCCGCGTAACCGGCGGCGCGGGGGTAGGCGATGACGTCGCGGATATTCGCCATGCCCGTCACGTACTGCACGAGGCGCTCGAAACCAAGCCCGAATCCTGAGTGAGGCACGGTGCCGAAGCGGCGAAGGTCGAGATACCAGCTATATTCTTCCGGTTTCATGCCGACTTCCTCCATCCGTGCGCCGAGGCGGGAAAGGTCGTCCTCCCGCTCGGAGCCGCCGATAATCTCGCCAAGCCGGGGGACGAGGACATCCATCGCCCGCACGGTTTTGCCGTCATCATTTGCCTTCATATAAAACGCTTTTATCGCTTTCGGATAGTCCGTAACAATCACCGGACCCTTGGCAAGCTGCTCCGTTAAGAATTTTTCATGCTCACTCTGCATATCGCAGCCCCAAAACGGCTTGAATTCGAAGCGTTCTTTCTGTTTTTCAAGCTCGTCTATGGCATCAGTATAGCTTATATGCGCAAAAGTCGATGATACAATACTTTTGAGCGTGTCAATTATCCCTTTTTGGATGCGTGCATTGAAAAATTCAAGGTCGTCCGCGCAGTTTTCAAGACAATCGGCGCATAAATACTTCAAAAAATCTTCAGCCAGCTTCATATTATCTTCGAGATGAGCGAAGGCGAGCTCCGGCTCTATCATCCAAAATTCGGCAAGGTGGCGCGCCGTATTTGAATTCTCCGCCCGAAATGTTGGTCCAAAAGTATATATCCTGCTGAGCGCGGTCGCATAGGTTTCGCCCTCAAGCTGCCCCGACACGGTAAGGAACGTCTTTTTGCCAAAAAAATCGCGGCTGTAATCCGGCTGCTTCCCCACTCGCGCCAGCTCCGCGATGTTCAGCGTTGTGACCTGAAACATAGCTCCCGCCCCCTCAGCATCGGACGCGGTGATAATCGGCGTGTGAATATACTGAAACCCGCGCGTCTGAAAAAACGTATGCACGGCAAACGAGAGGCGCGAGCGGACGCGGGCTACCGCCCCTATCGTGTTGGTGCGCGCCCGCAAATGGGCAATTTCGCGCAGGAATTCGAGACTGTGCCCCTTCTTTTGCAGCGGGTATGAGTCCGCAGGCGCCGCGCCAAGCAGCGTGAGCCCCGTTGCAGCAAGCTCGGCTTTCTGCCCGGCAGCAGGCGAGGGCACGAGCGCACCGCAAAGCTCCACCGAACAGCCAGTCGTAAGCGCCGCAAGGGTCTGTTCAAGCTCTGCGGCTAATCCCGCGCTCCGGTCAAACGTACACTGAATACTCGAAAAGCAGGAGCCGTCGTTCACTTCGACAAAGACCAGATTCTTCATATCGCGCTTGGTGCGCACCCAGCCTGAAACCGTTGTCCGCTGATTTTCCGCCGCCAGAGCCAAAATTTCTTTTATCAACATAATACCGAGTATACCCGTCAGCCCCTCATTTTGCAAGCGCTGTGCCCCGCATCGGGTGCACTTCCAAATTCTGGGTAAATCAGGTAGGCGCTATGGAAATCTCCAGTATAAGGAGGGGGAAGTCTCCCCCTCGCCCGATAATTGCACCCGAACCGGTGAGGGTGTTTACGCAATTAATCTAGCACGGCGTAG
>JAITNZ010000074.1 GCA_031290205.1 Spirochaetaceae bacterium | reverse complement strand
CCGCCTAGCCGAGGCGTTTTTTTATCGCGTGGAGGTTTGCGTCAACTGTTCCTTTGGAGACACCTAATACTTGGGCAACCTGACGATTACTTGCATCAATACGCATACACTTCAGACGCTGCCTCATGCGGATAAGCCTTGTGCGGTGCAGCTTAATCTTATCATTGAGGGTCTTATAATAAATGCTATCTTTATCGGTATTGCGTAGCCTTTTTTCAATAGAGATGCAGCGAAAATGCTGAGAAAAACAGCGCTGTTTCAACGCTTGGATTTTTGCTTCTGTACCAAGACGCATTGAATGTAATTCATCTATCATTTCAAAGATTTCTTTCTGAGTTAAGCCCAAACTCGGCGCAATGCGCTCAATCAAATCATCCGTTACAAAATAATATGATTTTAACAAAAGAATGAGCGTCTGCTTTGGATTTGCGATGGTTTTTTGTGGTTTATCGTTTTTACAAAGTGACTTTTCGGATTTTCCCCGTAGTTCAAGCTGGGCGTTAGAATCAAGACCATAGACGGCTTCCTCTTCCGCAGCCATCATATCGTAGACGCTTTCATCCCAAATTGCACTCTCTGTTTCATACCGAAAACTTCGTTTGCCGCGAAATTCTTTATCGGCATAGCGCACTATACTGTTGATATAAGTATCGAAAGTCGCATCGCCCTGTTTAAATCTATCGATAGATTTATGCATTCGCGGATAAAGCCAGCACATAAAATCGGTGCGTTCGTCTTTGTCTTTATAAAAACAAAGTCCAAAGTATTCAGGGTTTTCCAGAACATATTGAAAAATCTTTGCTTCGAGTTCCCGCTTATCGAAAACTTTTGCCTTATACTCAGCATAAAAAATGTTGATTGGTTTTCCTTGCATAATATACTCCTATGATGTTTCGTGAACTTGTTATTTATTATGCGATGATTTTTTGTTTTTGCTTTTATAAAGTGAAAAATAATAAACATTTGTCATATTTCATCATGCAATATATGACAAATACACCCTGCCTTCGGGGTGCACTTCAAAATTCGTGGTAAATCAGGTAGGCGCTATGGAAATCTCCAGTATAAGGAGGGGGAAGTCTCCCCCTACGCGCCGCAAAATTGCGTCGCTACCCCCACTGCGGGGCGCCGCCCCGCAACGCCCCGCTGGGGGGGCGAGGTGCCCCCCCAGACCCCCCGTTAGCATTATAGGTATCACTTTAGAATTGACCCCGAAAAATAAAGTGCACCCCTGCCTTCGGTTTGGTAAGGGCGATTTTTACACAAGAAGGCGTCGGGGGAAGGCTTTCTCAGGTTGCGGCACACGCGCAAACGCGCCAGCGCTCGCCGCATCGTCTAAGCGCGCACTTTACGGTAACACCGTTTTCAAAAGGAAGTCAGGAAGGCAGGGTGCACTTGCGCAATTGTATTATTTCAATTACAATTGTCCTAGATGAATAGAACAATTGGTCAAACAGAAAAAATTGAGGGCGGATTTAGCATCGTTTTGGATTATGCAAGCGGTGTGCCTGTTTACAGGCAGATCATCCGGCAGATTGAACACGCGATTCTTTCGGGGCGGATCTGCGGCGGCGATAGGCTGCCGACCATCCGCGCGCTGGCGGTTGCGCTCAAAATCAACCCCAACACAATCGCCAAAGCGTACAGCGAGCTTGAAATCAGGGGCATCCTTGTCACGCAAGTCGGCAGCGGCACCTTCATCTCGGATAAACGCCCCGAGGCGGAGGAAGACCGGAAAGAAACCAAAATTCGCCAACTTATCGAGCGTTTCTTAAAAGAAATGAGCGATTTAGGCGTCGAGAAATCAGAAATTATCGCAAAAATCGGGGAATACACCGGTTTTATCAATGAAAAGGAGTGTATATGATTACAATTAACCACAAAACCGCGCCGGAAGCCTATGTAAAAAACGAGCCTCGGCATCGAAATTACCGGCGCACCATGACAATAGGCTATTTTTTGTTTTTTTACAGCCTCGCCGCCTTAGTCGTAGCCGCGCAAGTCAGCTCAGGCGCCCTCATTTTGCCGTTGGCGGCAGCATTCTGGATGCCGGCGGGGCTCCTCCTTGCCGCTTCGATTCTCCTCATAAGCATGCACCGCGCACTCGAATGGGAGCGCGCCATCGTGCTGCGGCTCGGCAAATTCCACCGCGTGCGCGGACCGGGACTCTACTGGACGCTCCCCTTCATCGACAGCATTTCCGCTCTTCTCGACATCAGAATCCGCGTCAGCGACTTTTCCGCGCAAGAGACCCTCACCCTCGATTCCGTTACGGTCACCGTTGACGCGCTCTGCTTTTGGCTCGTCTGGGACCCGCAGAAAGCGGCGCTCGAAGTCGAAAATTATGAGGACGCCGTGATACTCTCGTCAAAAACCGCGCTCCGGCACGCTGTGTCAAGTTTTGCCCTCACTCAATTTCTGGAATCCGGCGCGATGATTCGCAAGCAGCTTCAGGAGGAAGTTGACAAAAAAACAAACGAGTGGGGCATCACCGTTCAGTATATCGAGATCACCGACATACAGATCCCCGAAAGTTTGCAAGATTCACTTTCGCGCCTCGCACAAGCGGAACGCGAAAAAAAAGCCCGCATCCTCTTTGCCGAAGCGGAAATCGAAATCGCCGCCAAGTTACAAGAGGCGTCCCGCACCTACAGCGAAAACAGCAGCGCCCTCAAATTAAAAGTCCTCTCAATTTTGAACGAGGGTCTGAAAGCGGGCAATTCGATGTTGCTAGTGCCCAGTTCGTTAGTGGAGAGCGTCAAGGATGGGGGATAGGGAGACAACCATGTTCGTAGTAGAAGCAAAAGAGTTACAAAAAGATTACACGGTGAACAGCATCACCGTGCACGCGCTTTCCGGTGTCGATTTGAATTTCGAAGCCGGTGAGTTCGCCGCAATCGCTGGTCCTTCGGGCAGCGGGAAATCAACGTTCCTCCATTTGGCAGGCTGCCTCGACACCCTCTCAGGCGGGAAGATGATCGTTGACGGGCACGACACATCGGCGCTTTCGAAAAAAGAATTAGCGTTGTTGCGCCGCGAAAAAATCGGGTTTATTTTTCAGGCATATAACCTTATCCCCGTGCTATCCTGTTTGGAAAACGTGTCGTTCCCGCTCACCTTGCTCGGCGTCGAGCGAGATGAGCTTATGGCGCGCAGCCTTAAAGCGCTTGCCGATGTCGGGCTTTCGGGGCTCGAAAAACGCCGTCCGAAAGAGATGTCGGGGGGGCAGCAGCAGCGTGTTGCCATCGCCCGCGCGTTGGTAAAACGCCCCGCGATAATTTTTGCCGACGAGCCGACGGCAAATCTTGATTCGACTAGAGGGCGTGAAATACTCACTCTTATGCGCGAGCTCAATACAACAGTGGGGACGACATTTATTTTTTCAACGCACGATTCCATGGTGATGGACTTTGCCCGCCGCATCATCATGCTGAGGGACGGCAAAATAGAAAGTGAGGTGCGAAAGTGATGATGAGCATTACGATGGCATTTAGGAATCTATTTCGCCATAAATTAAAATCTATACTGACGATACTCGCGATAACGATAAGCGTGTCCCTCTATATTTTTATGGACGCATGGATTTTAGGAATGAACCTCGAGTCGCGGCGGAATATCGTTAATTTTGAAATGGGCGCCGCTAAATTACAGAGCAAAGCATATTTCGAAGATAAAGACGACTTGCCCATGTACGAAAAGTTTAACGAGTGGGAAAGCTATGCGCGCGCACTGGATGAAGCAGGTTTCGAGAGTGCGCCGCGTTTTGTTTTTCCCGGCGCCATCTTTTCAAAAAATATGTCGACCGGCATGCAGTTTATCGGGTGCGATCCCGCCCGCGATACCGCGTTGCTACGCTATGCGGATTATATCGAGATGGGGCGCTTTATAAGCGATAACAATTTTGAAATCGTGATGGGCGCGAACACGGCGGAAAAGCTACAAACAGGCATCCCTCAGCGCCCGAAACCCGCCGATTTGGATGAGTTAATCACAAGTCTCAGCATAGAAAACGAGGCTGCTTTTATCAAAAGTTTTTACGAGAGTGCGGGTGCCGAGCAGCTTAAATTAAAACCGAATATTGCACGCGCCGACTATGATCGTTACTGGAATATTTTATCTGAAGCAGGACGTATGGATCTGATGATATCGACGGTTATCGATACAAAGAATGAGAGTGATGAACGCGACCGTGACGGTAAAATAAAAATCAACCATAGCTATCA
>JAITNZ010000246.1 GCA_031290205.1 Spirochaetaceae bacterium | reverse complement strand
CTCAGGGGCATTAATTTTTATTTCTACATCTTCAAATTCGTGGTCCATATTATAACACTTGCTTCTTGCATCACAATAGATACATCCATGAATACATCCACGACTAATATTCATTCCATTTTTTGATGATAAGATGCCTTTTACATTCTTTAGGTGCATATTATTTTATACACTATATTTTATAAATATTCTATATTGTTTCGAGTAAATTCCAGAAAAAATTTCGCATAACTACATTATAGCCCCATCTTTTGCTCGCTTATACCACCCGCAACGCCCCCGCCTCACTCTGAACCTGAAACATGAAAAGATAGCTGCTACCATCCTGTATTCCAGTATGTTATTTGCGTCATCATAAAACTGTATTTACAAGCAGACGGATATCAGCGGGAATGCTGAATATCGTCTTGTTGCGGAATTGGAATCTAGGCTTCAACAAAAGACGAAGTGATAGCGGATTTTAGAGGAAATCTTTTGTGCGTGTGGGCGGAGCTTCGGTGCTTCGACAGGCTTAGCAACCGGACTCTTCTGCATAAGATAGAGCGGGCATAGGCACCTGTTTGCCGCGCAAGGGATTGGAGCGGCGCGTAGCGTTCCCGCACCCGCAGGGTGTTTTATAGGGCTTTTAGTTTGCTCTGGGCGCCTCGCGCCCAGCCGTAGCGAAGGCTGGTGGTGAATTTGCGGGAATGGAGCGTAGCGGAACCGCATAAAGCCCGACCCCGCGCGTAGCGCGGGGATGCGCCCATACTGATGGACCCCGAATTTGAAAGTGCACCCCCGCTGTCATGGGCACCTACAAATTATTTTCCTGATGTGCTAGAATAGTCCTGCTATGAGCATCCCCAAAAAGGCAGCCCTTTGTTTACTCATTACCAGCCTCTTAAGCGCTGCATTTGCGGTGGTTTCGCAGGTAAAACTCTTTGATCTTGCGGAAATCAAGTTCTACGAGCCTGCCGTATCCCGCGATATGCTTCGTAAACTGGATGCTGAAACCCGCCTTCTTGACAGGACTTTTTCCAGCCTGCAGGGGCGTTTTTCGGGGGTTTTGCAGGATAACGCTGTCCGTAGCAGCTTTGGGCTGAATCAAAATCAAGCGGATATTTACCAGCGGAATAAGATAATGAGTGAATTACAGATAACGCTCCCTGCGTTGCAATGGGTGCGCATTGTCGATAGCGCGGGAAACAGGATTCACTTTTCAACAGAAACAGCCGATTATATCATCCGGTCGGATAATACCGCCGCCTACCGTCAGTGGACGGATGTGCCACATAATTTTAGAATCACCCAAGACATGGTGCGCGAGGGCAGCGGCATGATTTTTGATACCCTGCGCGAGCGTATTGTTTTTTATCAGCCTTTTTATGATACGGAGGACAAACAGCGGGGGCTCGCGCTTTTTTCGCTGACCGCCAGCATCATCGAGGATGCGCTCTATTCTGGTGGCTTCATCAAGAGAAGCGAGCCTATTTCGATGGTGTCTACACCTAACGGGGTGTTAATCGGCGTGCGGCAAGAAACTGACGGGGCGCTTCGACAGACGATCGCCGATATGTGGACGCGCGGTATACTTACCCGAACCGTGACCCATGCGCTTTTGAAATCGTTTGTCCTGTTTTCTAAACAGACTGAGCAGCAGATATTTGTCGGGCTTGTTGCCGATGAAAAGCTCTTTGAGCTTTCATTGTTCTTAAAAATCATCATGTTGTCCGCGTTCGGCGTTACCGTGTTCATCATCTTGTTTTTTATTATCAATATAAAACAGGACCCCGTTACCATCATTCAGAATAGGATGAAGAATCTGCAAGTAAGCCTCTACCGTGAATACTGCGAACATAAATCCGGTATGGATTGGGCGGAATGGAAGCGGGAACTTTCCATGCGGCGAGAGACGGTGCGACGGGAAATGCGGCGTGGTTTCAACGCGCGGCGCAATAAAGAGGCGGATGTCTATATCAATACCTTTTTTGATAAATGCTGGGATGAGTTTATTGCGATAATGAGTAACCGATCAAAAAACGATGTTGAAAGGCTCGATGAGGAAAAGATAGCCGACATCCTCAATCGTATCTTAAACGCAACCCTTAAACTTGTCGACGCCCCAACACCCCCTCCCGCGCTACCGCAAATATTTTTGCCGAATGCCACAAACAAAACGAACACCGCTAACACATTGAACGCGAGGGAGGAAAAAACCGTGAATGCCGCTACCATTTCGTCTGCCGCTACCAAAGCGAACGCAAGTGAGCAAAAAAACGAAAAAAAAAAAAATTACGCTGAAGAATTAGAAGAGCTTGAGGAGCTTGAGGAGCTTGAGGAGCTCGAAGAACTGGAGGAACTGGAGGAACTGGAGGAACTGGAGGAAACTGGCGCAAAAAAAACTGGAGGGGGGGGGGGGGATCAAAGCGTTAAAAATATGCAAAATTTGCAGACGATGATTGTGAACGAAATTAAAACAAAAGCAACAATCGAAAAGGCGGAGAAAGAAAAAAAAGCACGGGAAGAAAGAGCAAAAATCGAACTGGAAAAAGAGACGGAGCGGCAAAAACGGACAGCCGAGGAATTGCGGATCAAGCAGGAGGAGGAGGCAAGGGATGATGTGAGGAAGCAGGCAAAGTTATTAGCTGACGACCTGTTTGAAAGCCCCGCCGTCGTTGCCAGCGACATTGATTCCTTTGAAGATATATTGCACTACGGCGATTTTATGAAAATCCAGCTCAAAAGGGCTTCCGCCGCCGTCCCCACAAAACCTGAAAATGTTATCAATGAACGGCACGGGGTCCCCTATATCACAAAAAGAAGAAAGCTCAATGGAAAAGTAAAACTCGACCCAGCCATGAAAAACCTCGTGAACGCAGTCCTCAAGCGTCCTGCGAGGACACGCTGATAGAGGACATTTTGAGCGAAGCGGCAATGCGGAGGGCATCATCAACTCTTGGGTTTATGCCCTTTCAAATTCAGCCTTGAAAAGTATTAAAACTAATTCTTGATTTTTTAGCGACCCATTCCTGAGTCGTGTTTTGCAGTTTTATCTCTTTTTAAACAGTTTCCCAAAAAACTTCCATTGATGTGGAAAACCTCATTGATTATCTTTTGATAAACGACATTCTTATGAACCATGAATTGCAGGCGACTGCAAGTGTTTATATGTATAAAGGTGCTGATGAAAAAATTAAAATGTGACCGCTGTGAGATTTTGACGCAGGTTACTGCTATGAAGGGGTGACGCGAAGACGTTTTTAGGGAATATACGGGTAGGGTGGCGAATTTTTCGAGGCAGCCCCGCCATGTTGAAATCGAAATCGCTCAGGTCGGCGTAACGCGCTACGCGCACACGCTCGCTGCCATGCTGCTACCCGCACACTTTTCTGTTGGGCTTTCCTGTTAGGCGTTTATCTATGAAAACTTCTTCGACTTTTTCGGCTTCTTTTCTTTGTGCTGAATATCTTCTCCATATCCGTGCCATCCGACACGGGGAAAACCGTTAGATGTGATTTCAGGTTTCATCAGTCTATCGTCGTGGTTGAATTCGTTATTGCTGCGTGTCTGACACCATTACCCAGGCGAAGCGGGAAACGTCAAGCCCGATGGGGAAAACAGTTCGCCATCCAGCATCTCGTCAACAAGCCCGATTATCCCTCGTATCTTGTGGAACAGCCCACCGAACTTCCAGTCTTTTGCCTCTTTTACCAGTTTTGCCTGCACAGGATTCTCGTCAATATACTTCGATGTCCTCTCAAAGTCATTTTCATCCTTGATTATCCGTGAATAAAACCGTTCCCCCCACAAATGTCCCTTTGTGCCATGTGCTTTGTTCCACTTTTTCGCAAAATTACACTTAATCCACTGCATAATTTTGGACAAAGAGACATCATTGCCTGGTTTTATGAGAAAATGGATGTGGTTGTCCATCACAGTGAAGTTCCAAAGCTCGAAGCCGAACTTCTTTTTGGATTTTTCGACGAAGTCTAGAAACATTTGCTTGATTTCCTCGCCGCTCAGCGCCATCGCACCATGGTCAATTTGAGAGGTAACAAGATATATGGCGCCTTCCAGCAATATTCTTAATGCTCTCATGATACCTATATTATTGCAGAGAAATGTGTTTTTGCATTAAATTGTTGCTGCTAAATGCTAAAAGTGCCAGACACTCTGCAAAAAGAAAGAAAGTGCCAGACATTCAGGGAAAGCACTCAGGGAAGCAGTGCCAGACACCTGTCTGGGGACATCTTATCTGCGAAAATGGGAAGTGCCAGACATCTTGGGGGAAGGGGAAAAACGTCTGACACTGCTCTGGTCAGACATCTTGGGGGAAGGGGAAAACGTCTGACACTGCTCTGGTCTTGGTGCCACAGCACACAGATTAACGCACACGCGATACTGTGATAGACTAGCATTAGACTAACATTACGAGAGGGGGGTTAAGGAGGACATGGTGCGGAGCGCGGATGTGAAAAGGACAACAAAAGAAACTGATATTACTGTCTCGCTGCGGCTTGAGGGGACAGGGGAGGCAAAAATCGAATGTGCCGTAGGTTTTTTCAGGCACATGCTGGAGAATTTTGCACGGCACGGGCTGTTCGACCTAGAGCTGAGCGCGAAGGGCGACCTCGATGTCGACCAACATCATCTTGTTGAAGATACAGGCATCGTACTCGGCGCGGCTTTTACCGCCTGCCTCGGCGATAGGGCAGGTCTCAGGCGGGTCGGCAGTTGCCTCTACCCCATGGACGAAACGCTGTCCCGCGCAGCCGTCGATCTGTCAGGGCGCGCCTTTCTTGTTTTCGACGCCGCGCTGGGTGGTCCGCTGATTTCGGCATCAGCTGACGGGAAGAGCGCGCCGTTCCAGAGCGATACCGTGCATGATTTCTGGCAGGGCTTCGTATCAACGGCGCTCTGCACCCTGCACCTCGAAATCCTCCGGGGGCGCAGCGATCATCATAAAATCGAGGCGCTCTTTAAGTCGGCGGCGCGCGCCTTGCGAGGTGCTTGCGAAATCGACGAAAGGCTGGGGGAGAGGGTGCCCTCGACAAAGGGGACGCTCGACGGGACAGGAATAATGCTTTGTTGAAAAAACACACCGCCATTTTATGCTTCAGCCTGCTCTCGCTCGGCATTCTTGCCGCCTGCTCTTCAGCGAAACCTGTAGCGGTGTCTGGCACCGAACTTTGGGTGATACCCGGAGCGGAACCGGGTGCGGAGCCTTGGGCGCCGAATATTGCCGTTACTGCGTTTACGACGGATGCAAGCGAAAGGAATCAGCTTGATGACGTCAGGGCGATACGGGAGCTGGCGCATACCATAACGGTAGAATTCGGGCGCTTTCGGGTCATGCCGGATAATTTTGTTGATGATTTTATGGTGTTCCACGAGGTTCCCCCTGGTGAAGTTACCCAGTATCGTTTTTATGATCTATTTTCCCGTTCGGATATTTCGTTTGTCCTTTCCGGCACGGTGAGCCTCGACGCGGAAGGCTACAAAATCAACTTTACTTTTGTAAAAATGAAAAAGCGGGAATACTATCAGAGCGCTAACATTCGGGTAAAAAAAACAGGGCGCAATATCAATGCTGGCATCCGAAAAGCAATCCCTGAATTTTTACGCAGCATCCCCTTAGACTCGTCTGATTTCGACTATAGTGAGGGGGCGGCACGCTTTGCGATAGGTGACAGAGGTCCTGCGGGGGGGACGATTTTCTATGTAAAGGGGAATCATGCGGGCGGCTGGCGTTACCTTGAAGCCGCGCCCGCCGACATAGCGACCATGCTCCCCTGGGGCTTTTCTTTTCAGGGCACGGTAGTACCGGATGCTCCGGGAACAAATGCCGGTTTAGGGGAGGGGAAGCACAATACCGATATGTTGTACAGCGACAGAATACCGGCAGACAAGCTTTCGGCGGCACAGGCGTGCAAGACATTGCACTTCAACGGATTTAGTGATTGGTATCTGCCCAGCCGTGACGAGCTTGATCTGCTCTACCAAACCTTGTCAAAGGATGGGAAGGGGAATTTCAAAGATGCAGGCTATTGGTCATCTACGCAGAGCGCAAGAGGCGCCGCGTGGTTTCAAATGTTCGGTGACGGCAAGATGTACGTAAACGGTTTAATCACCGATACATTTTATGTACGCCCCGTGCGCTCATTCTGAACAACGCTTACTCCCTTGTGCTACGTTTAGGAATTTTTCCCCACCAGCCTAAGCGCGGAGGGTTTTCCATCAAAGGGGGGAGTATCCCCCTCGCCCAATAACTGCGCCCGAAACATTGAGGGCGTTGGGGGAAGGCTTTCTCGGTCAGCGGCGGAATACACTACATGCATACGCTCGCTGCCATCCTTCTAGCCGCTCGTTTTGCTGTAGACAACGCCCTCCAGCTCAAGTGCGGAACTGCGGGAATACCGCTATGCTCCGCTTGAGTATGCCCTGGATGTGGGCGATTGCTGTTCCATAGTTGGTGAACGGGATGTTTTGGTCGGCGGCGCATTTCTGGCGGTAGACCATTTCGCGTTCGTTGAGCATACACGCGCCGCAGTGGAGGACCAGCTTATACGGTGAAAGCTCGTCGGGGAAGCTGCCGCCCGATGAAAAATCGAACTCTATCTGTTTGCCACAAAAATTCCGTATCCAGCGGGGGAGTTTTACCGTCCCAATGTCATCGCACTGCCTGTGGTGAGTGCAGCCCTCGCATATTAAAATCTTATCGCCGTCTTCAAGCGTGTCGATTGCTTCGACGCCGCGCATGGCTTGCTCTAAAAAACCTTTATAGCGCGCAAACAAAATCGAAAAAGAGGTGAGCGGGATGTCGGGCGGCACGTCCGCCGAAACTTTCGCAAATACCTGACTGTCCGTTATTACGAGGCGCGGCTTTTTCCCCAGTGTGGCGAGCGTGTCCCGCAGCTCGAATTCTTTCACGACGATGGCGCAGGCATCTGCCTCCAGTATGTCGCGTATCGTCTGTTGCTGCGGCAGTATCAGCCGCCCCTTCGGCGCAGCCTTGTCGACGGGCACGACGAGCACGACAAAATCCTGCGGATGCACGAGGTCGCCGACAATGCGCAGCTTGGTATCTTCAGTCTTTGCTAGTTTGCCGATGCGCTCCTTCAGCTCCTCAATGTTCGTCATACAAAGCGCGCTCACGTTTATTTGCTGCCCCACCGGTAGTCCGAGAAATGCCTCGCTAACGGTGAGGGGGGAAGTCTCCCCCCACGGGCGCACTTCGTTGCGCCCTACCCCCTCTCCTAGGGGTTTGCACCCCCTAAAACCCCCGCTCGCCATATCATGTGCGTTCCGACACGGAGCGCACACATCACCCTGTTCCCCATTCCCTGTTCCCCGTTCCCCGTTCCCCATTACAGACGGGGGCGTTGCGGGGGTGTCCCCCGCAGAGGGGGTAGCGACGCATTCTTGCGGCGCGTAGGGGGGGGCTCCCCCCTCCTCCCCAATATCGCTCTTGTTCCACGCGATGATGAAGGGGACTTTCTTTTCGCAAAAAATTCTGACCAGCTCGCGGTCGGCTTCGGCGGCGCCGAGTGTGGCGTCAATGACGAGGACGGCGACGTCGGTTTTGTTGAGCACTTGCTTCGTTTTAAGGACGCGCTTTGCGCCGAGTTCGCCTTCGTCGTCGATGCCGGGAGTATCGATTATCAGCACGGGACCGAGCGGCAGCAGTTCCATCGCTTTCTGCACGGGGTCGGTGGTGGTGCCCTTGACATCGGAAACAACGGCAAGTTCCTGCCCGGTAACGGCATTGACAAGGCTCGATTTGCCCGCATTGCGCCGCCCGAAAAAACCTATGTGTATCCGCTCGCCCGACGGAGTCTCGTTTAAGCTCATAACAAACTTCCTCAGTATAATATAGCAAACGATTGGCAAATGGTCTAGCTCCAGCGCCTCCCGCACTTGATCTGCCCCGCGCCGCCACAGGCGGTTCCTGCCTTGCCTTCACTTTGAAAACGGCATCGTTAGCTAAGTTGCGTTGTGTAACAACAAATCGCAGGGACGGGCGGGCGGGGGAGGCGTGCCAAAACATTTGCTGGTGCCAGACATTTGCTGACGGTGCTGGTTTGCTGTCTTACAACGAAGCCCAACAGGAAAGTGCACCCTCCCCGCCCATAGGCGCTTGAAACGACTCTGTTAATTCAGCATTATAGAAGGATATGAAAGCTATCGAATTGGAAAAAGCCTACGACCCCAAAACGTTTGAGGACAGGATATACCGGCTTTGGATGGAAAGCGGCGCCTTTCAGCCTGCCGAGGGGGGCGCGCCCTATGTTATCGTCATTCCGCCGCCGAATGTTACCGGCATCCTTCACATAGGGCATGCGCTGAACATCAGCTTGCAGGATATTGAGATTCGCTTTCACCGGATGCGCGGCGAGGCGGCGCTCTGGGTGCCCGGCACCGACCATGCGGGCATTGCCACTCAGCATGTCGTCGAAAAAAAACTCCGCGCGGCGGGCTCGTCGCGGCGGGAACTCGGACGGGAAAAGTTTGTCGCCGAAACTTGGAAGGTCAAAGATGAGCATCATGCCTTCATCACCAATCAGATAAAGAAGATGGGAGCGAGCGTCGATTGGTCGCGGGAACGCTTTACCCTCGATGAGGGGCTTTCGGCATCCGTGCGCGAGGTGTTTGTAACGCTTTACGAGCGGGGGCTCATCTACAAAGGCGAATACCTCGTCAACTGGTGCACCTCCTGCGGCACGGCGCTTGCCGACGACGAGGTCGAGCACAGCGACGACTGCGGGAAGATGTTCCACATCCGCTATCCGAGGACGGATGGGGGGGGCTTCGTCGTGATTGCGACGACCCGCCCCGAGACGATGCTCGGCGATACCGCGCTTGCCGTGCACGGCGAGGACGAGCGCTATCAGGGGCTCGTCGGGAAAACCGTAAGCCTCCCCCTCTGCGCGCGGGAGATCCCCGTCGTCGCCGACAGCTATGTAGACCGTGAATTCGGCACCGGCGTGGTGAAGATTACCCCCGCGCACGACCCCAACGACCGCGAGCTCGGCAAACGGCACGGGCTGGCAGTCATCAATATCCTCTCGGGCGGCGGCAAGCTCAACGAGAACGTGCCGGAAAAATACCGCGGGCTTTCGGTCAAGGACGCCCGCGCCGCCGTGCTAGCCGACCTCAAGGAGGGCGGGTTTTTCATCAAAGAAGAAGACATCACGCACTCGGTAGGGCACTGTTACCGCTGCAACACCGTCATCGAGCCCTTCCTTTCGGAGCAATGGTTCGTCAGGATGAAGCCCCTCGCCGAAAAAGCGCTTGCAAGCTGGCAGCGAGGCGAACTCGTCTTCTATCCCAAAAAATGGGAAAACACCTACCGACATTGGCTCGAAAACATCCGCGACTGGTGCATCTCGCGCCAACTCTGGTGGGGGCACCGCATCCCCGCCTGGCACTGCCCCGCCTGCGGCAAAACCACCGTCTCCCGCACAGACATCTCCCAATGCCCCGATTGCGGCGCCGAAGTCCGGCAAGACGAAGACGTCCTAGACACTTGGTTCTCGAGCTGGCTCTGGCCCTTTAGCACGCTGGGCTGGGGGGAGGAGAAGGGGGATGGGGGATGGGGGATGGGGGATGGGGAAGAAGAGGGGAACGGGGAGTTCGGGGAGGAGGGGGGAG
>JAITNZ010000036.1 GCA_031290205.1 Spirochaetaceae bacterium | reverse complement strand
CCTGAGAAAGCCTTCCCCCTGTGGCCATCTGTGGACAAATTCTTAATGCGCTCGCCCTGAACGGGACGCATAACTTGTTGACTTTTTATAGGCGGCACAGCCGCTTTAAGCCTTCCGTTTGATAAGAAAACGAGATGCAAAGAGAGGATGTCTTTTATGTCGAACAGGATATGGTGAACTGGCATGTAAAAGTATTTGAAATACTTTTACCATTGCTCGCGCTGTTGCTCGAAACACTTAAAGCATGTCCGGTAGGGTGCAACTTCTTTTAGTAAATTTCGGGGGTTTGTTCGACTTTTTCGACTTTGCGGTAAAAAAATCTTTGTGTATTGACCCACTATTTGAATAGTGACGTGATACTAGCCGTGCACTCTTCTGTTCGGCTTTGCTGTAAAAGGCGCCCTCGTGTCGGATTGCGGCTTATTGAGCGGTGCCAAATCAGCACTTACCGTAACGCGTGCACATAGTGCGCGTGCGTTGCCTGAGAAAGCCTTCCCCCGCTGCCAGCGTTTCTTTGATGAGTTCTTCGTTTTCCATTCTATTTGTGCCTCCCCTGCACTGTTTCCGGCTTATCACTCACGCTATGTTTTGTCAATTACTGCACTAAAAGAAGTTGCACCCAGAAATCACATTTGCCCTTGACAAAAAAACATAGGAGTGCGCAAGGAGCATGACGGCGAGCACCGGCGTGTAAGCGCCTGTACCGCGCCTAAGGCAGTTTTAGGGTAATATTTACTTTGGCAAGTTCGGTTTTACCCAGCTCGATCAGTTTTTCGGTGGGCAAAATTTTAGTGTCGTACTCGACGAGCAGACTGCCGGTCAGAGGGTTTAGTTCCGTATTGCTAATCCCTGCAATCGCCTTTATCCGTGAAAGAACCTCAGCGGCTATAACGGGATTTTTTAATTCGGCAAACCGCAGCCGGATGCGCCCGGGGAAAAAACTACTTATCATGGTAAAACTCCTTTTGCAAACAGGGGGATGGGGGGAACGGAGAACAGGGAACAGAGTAAGATGATACTCCGAAATCTTTGCTCATTGCTCAGTATCACCTATCACCCAATCTTGGGGGCGTGGCAGCCACCGCTTCTATTTGAAATGGCGCCCGCTACCGATGGGGGGCGTTGCGGGGGCGCTCCCCCGCAGAGGGCGCACAGGCTCACCTAAAGGTGAACCTGCATAAACGTCAGTCTTGGGTTGTTCTACGCCACGCCATGAACGATTAACCGCAACAACACCCTATCGGGTGCTATTATTGGGCGGGGTAGGGCGCAACGCAGTGCGCCCGTAGGGGGATACTTCCCCCTCTTCACCTACTCCCTACTCCCTACTCCCTACTCCCCATTCCCTATCCCCCATTCTTCGGCAACAACGGGCGCATGCTGTTCAGGCTGAGTCCCAGCGTCGTGAGGTTGTGGAGCCAGACGAAGCTGCCGCTTGCCTGAGTGCCGAGCAGCCCTGCCAGAATCAGGGCGCTGTTGATGCCGATGGCGGCGGCGGTGTTATGGTGGATGCGCTTGATCGCCTTTTGCGATAAGAGGCGCGCTACCACCAGCGGATAGAGCGAAGGGTCGCGCATCGTGATGTCGGCGACATCCTGCGCCAGATCCGCCCCCTCCTTCATCGCGATGCCGATGTTCGCCGCCGACATTGCAGGAGAATCGTTCATCCCATCGCCGACCATCGCGACAGTGCGCCCCTCCGCCCGTAACAAGCGGACGGTTTCGGTTTTTTCGTTCGGCAATAATTCGCCGCGGAAATATGCAATCGTCAGTTTTTTGGCGACCCGCGCCGCCGTGCGCCGGTTGTCGCCGGAAAGCATATAGATTTCTTTTACGCCCAGTGCCCTCAGCATGGCAATCACTTCGGGCGCTTCCGGACGGGGCGGGTCGTCAATCGCGAAAATCGCTATCAATTTGCCGTCCCGCGCCAAATAGAGCGCGGATTTTCCTTCGCCGGCTATCGCTTCAAGGTCTCCTTCCGCCGCGGAAACGTCAATCCCCTCATCCTCTTTGATGAAATGCCGCGACCCGATAAGCGTATGTTTGCCCCGGTAATCGGTCGCAATGCCGTGCGCGGCGATGTATTTGACCTCGCTGTGTTCCTCGCGGTGCTGGACGTTCATGTTGAGGGCGTGCCTCACCACCGCTTTGGCGACAGGATGCGGAAAATGCTCTTCGAGGCAGGCGGCGATCTTCAGCGCCTCCCGCTCGGAGCATTGGTGGTAGCTGATGATGCGGTCGACGGACGGCGCGGCGCAGGTGAGGGTGCCCGTCTTGTCAAAAACCATCGTATCCACGGCGGCAAGCGTTTCCATCGGGGCGCCGCCCTTGAAGAAGACGCCGTTGGAGAGCCCTTCCCGCATTGCGGCAAGGAACACGAGCGGCGTCGACAGTTTTATCGCGCAGGAATAATCCACCGACAGCACCGACTGAACCTTTTGCAGGTTGCGGGTAATGAGCGCGGCAAGCGCCGCCGTCAGAAACGTGAAGGGCACCAGCCGGTTGGCAAGCTCATTCGCCTTCAATTCGGTCGCCGCCTTCGACTCTTCTGACTGCCGAATCAGCTGCACTATCTTTTGGAAGCGCGTATCCGCTCCCGTCCGCGCGACTTCGACGACAAGCTCGCCCTCTTCGATAACCGTCCCCGCATGAACGGTGTCCCCCGCCGTCCGCGAGGCGCCAAGACTCTCGCCGGTCATCGACGCCTCGTTGACCAGCGCGTTGCCTTCGGCGACTTTTCCGTCAACAGGAATCATAAAACCCGCCCGCAGCACCACCAAATCGCCGGTTTTAAGCGCCGAATACGGAATTTCGACCTCCTCGCCGTCTTTACGCACCCAAACCTGCCCCGCGTCGAGCGAAATCCGCGCGGCAAGGTTTTCGCGGGAACGGAATTTCGCCCAATCCTCAAGGTATTGCCCCGTTTTAAGCAGCATGATGAGCGTCGATGCCGAGCTAAAGTTGCCCCGCACCACCGAAAGCGTGATTGCCGAAGCGTCGAGCAGCGCGACATCCATCCGCAGCTTCGTGAACGAACGCACGCCCTCGATGAAAAACGGCACGGCGCCCAGCAAAGTAAACGCCGGTTTAAGCTGAGGGGGGCAGAACAGCCGGAATAGCTGATAGGCGAGGTAAGCCCAGAGCGTTACCCCCTCATCCTTTTTCTTTTGCGCAGGCACAGGCGACGGCTCGATACCCCGCACAAGCGCGGTAAGCGCGGCAAGATCGAGGCACGCCGCGTCATAATGGACGAGGATACTGCCGCTGACAGGGCGGACCCGCGCACTTTTGATGCCTGCCGACTGCGATACAAGCCGCGTAATCTCTGCGGTATGAAAATATTGCAGCGAATCGGGATTAAGGCGAAACCTGACCCGTCCGGGAAGCGCGTGAACCACAGTGGCAGCAAACATAAGCCGCTCCTTTTACGAGGGATTCGCCGCTTTTCGCGCGGCATCCGCTTCGGCAAGAAAATCCTCGGCGGATTCTTTGGCGGTTTCCGCCGCTTCCACCGCCTTATCCTTCAAATCCAAGAGCCCGCCCATCGCTTTGACGCAGACCTCCCGAATTTCTTTGCTGTTTTTGCACACGAGCGCCCCGACAAGCGCCCCTCCAAGAAAGACAAGTCCATACTTCCAAATACTACCCATAACAATCTCCTTAAAATTTTTTTTTGTTAAGCTAGGCTAACAAGAATGTTATAGGCTACTAACAAAAAAATGTCAATACCCCTTCAGCGCCTCCCCATTTGTGCTGCCCCCGCGCCGCCACAGGCGGTTCCTTCCCTGCCTTCACTTTGAAAAGAGCGTTGTTAGCTAAGTTGGGCAGTGAATCAGCGAATCGCGGGGTCGGGCGGGGCGGGGAAGGCTT
>JAITNZ010000260.1 GCA_031290205.1 Spirochaetaceae bacterium | reverse complement strand
AGAGGAGTTCGGCGCGTTCATCAAGGACGCGTTCAATTATGATACAAAGATAGTGCTGGAAGAGTTTATCGCGGGGCGCGAGATTGAGTGCGCGGTGCTCGGCAACGAGCAGGTGACCGCCTCGATTCCCGGTGAAGTCAAGCCGACCCATGAATTCTATTCTTACGACGCAAAATATATTGATGAAAACGGCGCCGTCCTGGATGTTCCCGCAAAACTTCCGCCGGACAAGGTCCGCGAGGTGCAGGAGCTTGCCGTCAAGACCTATAAAACCCTCTGCTGCGAGGGGCTCTCCCGCGTGGATTTTTTCCTTACGCCAGAGGGCAGATTTTTTGTAAACGAAATCAATACGATGCCCGGCTTTACGAAAATCAGCATGTATCCAAAACTGTTCGCCGCCGCCGGCATCTCCTATACTGAGCTCATCACGCGCCTTATCGAGCTTGCCGTCGCTCGTTTTGAAAAAGAAAAAACACTGCGGACGAGCTATCTATGACGCCGCCGCCGCAATTCTTTTTTCGAGGTAAATCGGCGATGCTATGGAAATCTACAGTTAAGGAGGGGGAAGTCGACCCCTCGCCCGATAATTGCACCCGAACCGGTGAGGGTGTTTACGCAATTAATCTAGTACGGCGTAGCGCCAGCAAAAGCCGCTGTTCAAAAGGCGTTATCAGCGCGCCGCGCGCCCGGACATAGCAGGAGCCTTCCGACACGAGGCGCACCTTTAGCATTGTAATCACACTTCAACGACTGTCAATCTGTATTGAAGCTCTAAATTTGCGCTGCTTTCGCAGCGTCCTCTCTGCGGGGGACACTCCCGCCCAGCCGCCACGCCCGCAAGGGCGTTTTTCCAGCGGCATTCGCAGAGGCGTGGCGCAGGATGCACTAACACTAAGTGAAAATGCAGTCACACCTTTAGGTGGGACTGTGCGCCGCAACGCCCCCCCGCGTAAAAATCGCCCTCTTCTTACCGAAGGCAAGGCAGATACCGCCTGTGGCGGACCCGCAACGCCCCCCCGCGTAAAAATCGCCCACTTCATACCGAGGGCAAGGCTGAACCCGCCTGTGGCGGACCCGCAACGCCCACCCCTGCGTAAAAGTCGCCCTCTTCATAGCGAAGGCAAGGCTGAAAGTGCCTAAGGCACCGCCTAAGGCGCTGAATATTCTGGCAATTGACTGCGCGACGGAGATATTATCCGCCGCGCTTGCGTGTAATGTTGAGTTGGGGGGCGCCGCGCCATTGCGCGCAAGCTCGATATGTATTGACGCGGCGCGCAGCGAGCTTCTGTTCACCATTGTTGATTCGCTTTTAACGACAGCGTGCGTCAAAATAGAAGATATAGATTTGTTTGTCTGCCAGCGGGGACCGGGTTCGTGGACGGGATTGCGTATTGGTTTTTCCGCCGTAAAGGGTTTTGCGCTTGCCTTGCATAAACCGTATATTTCAATTCCAACGCTTGATTGCGCGGCACATTCAGCGGCACTCTCCGGCTTTGACGGTGTGGTGCTTCCCGTGCTTGACGCGAAACAGCAGCGGTTTTTTTGCGCGCTCTATGAAAACGGTGAAAGGACAACCGACTACCTTGATGCCTCACCAGAGGCTATCGCGGCGCTGATTCCGGAGGGCAGGGATATTTGGCTTACAGGGGACGCGGCGGAGATGATATTGCCGCGATTAAGGGATTTGCCGGAAAAAGCGGGGGGTGGGAAAAAAATTCTTGATCCTCATTTTAGAAGAGGGCGGGCGGAGGACTTATTGAAATATCTTTATAAAAATCCTACAATGATAGAAAAAGAAGAATCGTCATCTTCGGCGCCGCTTTATCTTAGGAAGAGCGATGCGGAAATTAATTGCGTCTAAGACGCTTTTAACCTTCCGTCCGCCACAGGCAGTGCCTGAGGCACTTTCAGCCTTGCCCTTGGTAAGACCGCCACAGGCGGTTTTATGCTTGCCATTGGTACGAGAAGGGCGATTCGTTCTCTTGGGGTTTAATAAGAGAGCGGGGGACGGTCCAGTTGACTTTTTATAGGCGGACGAAACCTTAGGGGAATGCGGGCAACATGAGCGAACATGAACTATTGGAAAAAAATGTGCGGTATGCTGTGCGTCCCGCGATTAAGCCTATTTCTTCAGGCTCGATTCTCTATCGGAGGGCGCCGCAAAAACCCGTAGTAGCCAATAAAAGCACGGTGCTGAAGGCGCGTCCGCCGAGTCTGCAAAAACCGGTCCCGCAAGCCGCGCCAAATGCCGCCTCGATGGCTGGCTCAAATGCCGCTTCGATGGCTGCGTTGAGGGCGAGGCAGCCGAGTTTGCAAAAATCCGTGACGCAAGCCGCGGCGAGGCAGCCTGCTCCTGATATGCAAGTGAATGGGGCGATACCGTCTTCGATAGTATCGGCGAGTTTATTTCAAACGAGTATATTTCCTGTTCTCATTATTGATAAAAATTTAAAAATCGTCTATGCGAATCCAACGAGCCGGAAGTTTTTTACGGGTTTTTTAAAACTGACCACCAATTATTTTTTTGATATTTTTGCCAAATATTTTACGATTGACGATGTTAAGAGCATCCGAGAAGCGATGTTACAGGGCAAAAACGGCTATAACTGGCGCGGGCAGGCGCAGATCAAATCGCGGGAATATCCTACTGTATGGACGCGGGTGTATATCTTTCCCGCGGGGATCAATGTCAAGAATCCGACGGAATTTACCGTCATGTTTGATGATGTTACCAAAGAAAACCGTATGATTCTGAGGGGGCTTTTTTCCAGCTTGCTTGAGGCTTCCAAATTAAAGGATAACGATACTGGTAAACACATTGAGCGTGTAAACTATTATTCTGAGGCGATTGCCCGCGAGCTTTACAACAAGTCAGAATATCCAGCCGTTGACGCGGAATTCATCGGCAACATAGGATTTTTGGCGGCGATGCACGATGTCGGCAAAATCGGCACGCCGGACGATATACTGAACAAACAGGGACCGCTTTCGGAATTTGAATGGTCGATCATGAAGGAACACACGAAGAACGGCGCTTTCATCCTTGAAGCCTATCCCAATCCGATGGCAAAAGAGATTGCGCTTTCTCATCACGAAAAATGGGATGGGAAAGGCTACCCCTTTCAGTTGGAAGGCAGTATGATACCGTTGCCCGCCCGTATCGTTTCGATTGCCGACGTCTATGACGCGCTCCGTTCCCGCCGCAGTTACAAAGAAGGTTTTACTCACGAGGTAGCGATACAAAAGATGATAGAAACGCGCGGCACTCAGTTTGATCCTCATCTGCTGGATATAGCGATGAAGATATCTGGGCAATTTAACGATATTTTCGAGAGGAACAAAGACAAAAAATGAATCGCCGCTCGTTACTGGGGGGCGCCACAGGCGCTTTCTACCATCGCTTCAGTTTGAGAAGGCGCTAGGCTGATGGGGGGTCTGGGGGGTCTAAGACCCCCCAGTGGGGGCGTTGCGGGGGCTAGCCCCCATATGCGTCCACTTTACAAAACATCCAAAACAGGTGTAGAATGTGGGAATGACAGGGGAAAAATACAAATTTGAG